>NZ_JBHEEW010000009.1:0-223882 GCF_041930185.1 Mycoplana ramosa
ATTTCCGGGGCTTTAGCGCCAGTTCCCGCCTTATCCCAGATATTCCCGGTAATTCCGGTCCTTCGTGTCAAACAACATTCAGTTATCGCCATGACGTTGCTTGGTTCGGCTCGGGTTGCTCACCGTTCCGCCTTCGTTCTCCCAAGTTTGCAGGTCCGGTTCAGCGGATTGCCTCGGCCTCATGAGCCCGGCTCCGCCCAGGTGGCGTGGCAAGCCTTGGATGGCATATCGCGGAAGCGGTGCACCATAGGGTGCTCTGGTGGCCACGCCCTTGCCGAAGTTGCGCTCCAACTGCGCGGTAAGGGCATAGGGGGATGTTTCCCCGGCCAAAAACAGCTTCACTACGAGCAGCGCGGCCGTGTTGAACAGCGATTGATCGATCGCGAGAACATTGGCATCATAGCCCGCGTCGTCCAGCACAGACTGAATCATTTCCATGTCGGAAGGGGAGATGTCGGAAGACATGTTGTCCTCCTTTGATTTGGGGCCAGGGTAACTAGCCCTCAAACAGCAGCGCCCGTGACATTGCTACTGACAGTTGGAGGATGCGCGCTGACGCCACCGAAAGCAAGCGCGTGCAGGTTTCATTCATATACCAGGGCAGGTGGATTGCTCATCTTTGAAACAGGAGCCTGGTCACTTGCGAATTTTGTCAGACAAATATCCACGTGAATGCCAAAGCGTTACTCCTTGGCCCAGCTTTTTTGGACTGGGACTATTTCATCCGCTGCGCCTTTGATCGGAGCCGGCATTTTGATCGGAGCTCCAAGACGCAATTCACGCAGCCTTTGACTTTTCCGTTCCCTCAGGGCTCGCGCCTCTTCAGTAATCCTGGTCGGGGCGATGGTTGTCTGGTCGCGCTCCTGAGTTGGCCGCTTCGTCAGAAAATCTTGATGGTGCCTTTGTCGAGCCAGACCTCTATCCTCCTGATAGGAGACATCAGTTAATGGCTGGGCTAGGCTTCACCAATTCATCGCCGCACAATGAAGCGAGCGCGCCATTGGGCTGGTCCGTTCCCAGCGGAGTGGCCCAACCCGCTCTTTCCACGTGCGTTCGACGCCCGTAGGTCGACGACTTCTTGATGTCGGCAATAACCCGTGCCGCGGCGGGGTCGGCGTTTGAGCGTTTGATACAGTAAGGTGTCAAGGCTGCTGCTATACCGGCCTCCTCCTGCATCGCAGCGATGTTCCGTGCGGTGCCACTGGTTACCCAGCCGCCCCACGAAAACCCGAAAGCAACCATCGCAAATGCACCAAATACCGCACCACCCAGGGCGGGTTTTATCCAAGTGGGCATGTCCATGATTATATCCGATCTGAAATCGATCGAGCCCTGGCGTGCTTGCCGGCAAGAAGGAGAAGCATAACACGACTTGTAGGATGTGACGTATGAATTCGTGGCCAAAGACATCACCTTACAATAAAGGCAAAAACTTCTCTGTGGCTGCAAATCGGCATCAAAGAACTTTTATATCGAACACTGCGTAGGGGGAATTTCATCTCTTCGAGAGGCGACACCCGATTGTTATTTTTAGCGCAGATCGATTGGAATTCGGCAAAGCGAGAGGAAGACGCCTGCGGGGGGGGAAGCAACGAGCCGTCGCTCTATTCATCGCGCTGCTGGATTAAACCAGGGCAACAAAAAAGGCCGGGCGAAACCGCACCGACCTTCCTTATTGCCGCTTTTCACACCAGTGCCAGTACATCCGTGGTCAAAGGCCGAAAGCGGCCGCGGCAATCGCGAGCGACAGAAGCTTTCCAGCGCTCATCAGCGATGCCGACGGAGAAGCATATAGGCGGCCATTGTGTTCAAAACAAGTTCCGTTGAAAGCAGCCGCCCTGAGTGCGCCTCTGACCTAAACTAATCGATTGCTTACGAGCGGTATGGCGCTCATTGTAACGGCGGCAGCAGACACATCACGGGCGCTGCTGCTTGAGGGCTGGCCGCCCTGGCCCTGATCTGAAAGGAGAACGTCATGTTCTCCGGAACCTTACGGGATGTCTACCTGAATTGCATCAGTGTCGTGGCCCAGCTGCAAGACGGTGACGTCTTCAGTCAGACGGCGTTCGTCTTGTCGATGGCACTCATCGCTTGGGTCGTGCTTTTTTTCTGACCGTGCAGGGCCGGCCAACGGGGGGCGACGGCGTCACGAACTGACCTCAATTGATCACTTGCTAAACGATAATTGGGCGTTCACAGTCTGAGCTTCAGCAGCCAATTTCCAGGGCGCTGCTGCTTAAGGGAGACCACACCCTAGCCCCATGCCGAAAGGGGGACCCGATGTCCTCCAATGTCCAGCAAGTCGATTTTCGCACAAGCGACATCCCCATTCTTCGAGAAATGCTCAGGAAGGCGGACTACGTCACGGCCAAACTGAAACCTCTGACTGGCCCACTCCAGCATCCCTCGCGGTCGGTGCTTCGCCGCTTTATGGCTGGTACCATGCAGGGGGCGATCAAATGATCGGACCAGCGGATGCGTTTCCATATTCTCATCGCCGCGAGCGGGACGGTACATGGACGGTTTTCGACACTCGTTCCGGCGTCACCGCTGCTCCGGGCTTTCTGCCGGTGATAAGGCTTTCGGAGGTAGACGCCAAAGAGGTGGCCACCATCCTCAATCGGAATACCGTCGGCACCACGTCTCGTTTGCACCGGTAGACGGCCCCTCACTCTTTTGCCTCTGCTAGCCTGTCAAAGCCGCGTCAATCTGCCAGTCCCGACACTCGATGGGACTGAGCCGGCCCATCGTACAAAAGGTATGCTCTTCGCCGTGATCTTTCCGGCCCGCGCCGAGCCACGGCTAGGCGCTTTGGCCCATTCGGGTTCTCGTCGGGATTGGGGTTTGGAACCTCGTCCGGAAGGCGCGGCGGGTCTGGTTCCTTCACAGGCGGCACTGGATCAAACGGAGGTACAGGCGGGATGTCCTTGCCCGGATTGACTGGTGTGGTCATAAGGTTCGCTCCTTTTTCGGAGCCAACTCCATCCCGCCGCTGGTTGTTCCGTTCGCTCGGTTATTTCAGTGATCCATGACTGTTGGCGCGGGCAGGGCCTCACTGAGACAGCGGCAAGGACGCTCGAGCCGTCCGTCCCAGAACAGACCCAAAGCGCGCCGCGATCCAACTTCGCGCATCACGCTTCAGGTCCTTGTTGTTGCGCATGTCTTGCAACCGGTTCCCACTTTCTGGAAACATGCTGCGGGCTGCCCTGAACCCGCGAGTTGGACGCGAACCTCCGCGCCAAGGTCACTGCCCGGTGACGACCTTGGTCCAGATGCGGGTGACGACCCGCTGGGTCTTGGCGTCGTACGGACCATGGGTAAAGAGCTTCTTCATCGTGTCCTCGGACAGATAGACCGCCGGATCGTCCAGGATTTCCTTGCTGACGAACTGCTGCGAGGCCTTGTTGCCATTGGCGTAGAAGACATAGTCGGTGGCCTTGGCGATCACCTCCGGCTTCATCAGATAGTTCAGGAAGGCGTGCGCTTCTTCCACATGCGGGGCGTCGGCCGGGATCGCCATCATGTCGAACCACATCATCGTCCCGTCGGCGGGAACCGAGTAGCCGACCTCGACGCCGGCGCCGGCTTCGGAGGCGCGATCGCGTGCCTGCAGAACGTCGCCGGACCAGCCGACCGCCAGGCAGATGTCGCCGTTCGCCAGCGCGTTGATGTACTCGGAGGAATGGAACTTGCGGACATAAGGACGAACCGACTTCAGCAGTTCGCCGGCCTTTTCAAGGTCGGCCGGGTCGTGCGAGTTGGGATCGAGCTTGAGATAGTGCAGCGCCAGGGGCATCATCTCGGAGGGGGAATCGAGGAAGTAGATGCCGCAGTCCTTGAACCTGGCGGCGAGCTGCGGGTCGAAGATGGCGTCCCAGCCCGGCGCCGCGTCGGTGCCGAGGATCTCCCTGGCCTTCTTGACGTTGTAACCGATGCCGTTCGTGCCCCACATGTAGTTGATGGCATATTCATTGCCCGGATCGGCGAAGGCGACGCGCGCCGAAATCTCGTCCCACATGTTGACGAGGTTCGGTAGCTTGGACTTGTCTAGTTTCTGGAAAACGCCCGCCTGGATCTGCCGCTGCAGGAAGTCGGCGGTGGGGACGACGACATCGTAGCCGGTCCCGCCGGCAAGCAGCTTCGCTTCCGCCGATTCGTTGGAATCGAACGTGTCGTGGACGACCTTGATCCCCGTTTCCTTGGTGAAATCGGACAGGATCGTGTCGTCGATGTAGTCGGACCAGTTGTACACATGGACGACCCGCTCCTGCGCTGCAGCGGGCTGAGCGGCGATACCGATGAGCGCCGAGAGTGTGGCGACTGCCAGGAGGTTGTGTCGCTTCATGAGAATGTCTCCTTATACAATGGTTTCTCCGCTGCGCGTCGATCCTTGATCAGGCGGTACGCGTCGCGTCGGTCTGAGATAGCTTGTAGCATGTCTGGAAGCGGTTCCGTTGCTCAGGCCGGATGAAATCCGATGCGGCTGTGTGCGCCGCAGCGGCGGATAAGCCTGGAACTGAGCGGACGGCGCAAGGGTGCCGTTTCGAAAAGCCGCGTGCCTTTCCCGCGACCTCGAGAGCAAAGTGGAAGCCTGTTCGCTCTTCAGCCCTGCGCGACCACCTGCCGCTGGATGCCGAGCCCGGCAATGGACACCTCCATGCGGTCGCCGGCCTTGAGGTAGCGCGGCGGCTTCATGCCCATGCCGACGCCGGGCGGCGTCCCGGTGGTGATGACGTCGCCGGGCTCCAGGATCATGAACTGCGAAATGTAGTGCACGAGGAACGGCACCTTGTAGACCATCGTGGCGGACGAGCCGTGCTGCATCCGTTCGCCGTTGACGCTGAGCGTCATGGCGAGGTCGCCGGGGTCCACCTCGTCCGTGGTGACGAGCCAGGGGCCGATCGGGCCGAAGGTCGGGCAGCCCTTGCCTTTCATCCATTGGCCGCTGCGCTCGATCTGGTAGGCGCGCTCGGAGATGTCGTTGCAGATGCAATAGCCGGCGACATAATCGAGCGCGTCCGCCTCAGAAACATAGGATGCGCGCTCGCCGATGACGACGGCGAGTTCCGCTTCCCAGTCGGTCTTTTCCGAGCCGGGCGGAATGAGGATGGTGTCGTCCGGGCCGACGATACAGGAGGGGGCCTTGTTGAACAGCACCGGCTCGGGCGGGACGGCCAGGCCGCTCTCGGCCGCATGGTCGGCATAGTTCAGGCCGACGGCGATGAAGTTGCCGACACGGCCGACGCAGGCGCCAAGCCGCTCACCGGCCGGCGCAAGCGGAAGGCTGGCGGGATCGATCGCTTTCAGCCGCTTCAGGCTTTCGCGGCCGAGGACGTCGCCGGCGATGTCGGCGACCACGGCGGACAGATCGCGAATCTGTCCGTCGGCATCGACCAGGCCGGGCTTTTCCGCCCCCGCCTTTCCAAAGCGAACGAGTTTCATGGACCAAACCCTCCCACGGTGGCCGCCGCGACGGGCGGGCGACTGACGATTGCTGCTGCCCCACCTTCCACGAGTTCCAGGTGGTGTCAATGACGTGGGGGGCGCGGGTGCGGCGGAGGCGTTGCGTCTGCCTAGGTACAAAGCCGCCGATGCCCGAAGCCGATCATCGGCAGCACCGAGGCCGATTGCGGGAGCCCAGCCGTTGCCGGGGCTGCGATGCCCGCCCCATCTCCGCAAAAGCAATCCCCCTGAGGCCGTGGGCGCTCAGGGGGAGGAAGGCGTGTATCGGGCGTGCGCGGTCGTCTATTTCGTGGCTTCCGCCGAGGCGACGCGGGTGGGAGACGGCGTCGGCACCGGCGTTTCGATCGCGGAGCCGCCGCCGATCGCCGCATTGAGTGCGACATAGTCCGAGGCCAGCGTGCGGATTGCCGCCGCCAGCGTCAGGCGGCTGTTTGCGACGTTGCGTTCGGCATCGAGGACGTCGAGGATGGTGCTTGCGCCGCCCTTGTAGCTTTCGCGCGCAAGCGACAGAGCCTCTTCGTTCGATGCCACCAGTCTGCGCAATGCAGCCACGGTCTGGTAGTCGCGAATGAGGGCGGCCTGGGCGCTTTCCACCTCTTCCACGGCATTGAGAACCGTTTGCTTCCAGGCAAGGTACTGCTGCTTGGCTTGGGAATCGGCGATGTCGACCTGGGCCCTCAAGGCACCGCCATTGAAGATCGGCAGCACCAGCGTCGGGCCGAAGGACCAGTTGGTGAGATTGCCGGTCGTCGCGCTGATCACACGTGCGGCGCCGATCGTCCCGTCAAGGGTGAGCGTCGGGTAGAGTTGCGATTCGGCGATGCCGATCTGGGCGGTCGCAGCGGCCAGCGTCCGTTCGGCGCGGCGAATGTCGGGACGGTTGCGGATCAGATCGGCCGGGATGCCGGCCTTGGCGGCATAGCGCGGCATCGGTTGGGAGCCGCCCTTGAGCAGGTCCGGCGTGATTGTGCCGGCCGGGACGCCAAGCAGCGTGGCCATGCTGTTGGCCGCCTGGTAGAAGCCGATTTCAAGCGGCGGGATCTCGGCCAGGGTCTGGTTGACCAGGCCTTCCGCCTGCACGACGTCGAGACTCGAGGCAGCACCGGCTGCGCGGATGTCCTCCGTCAGTTTCAGCGTTTCGCGCCGCGATGCCAGGTTCAGACGGTTCAACGCCAGCGCTTCCTGGAAGAAGCGGGCGCTGATGTAGGTGGTCGTCAGGTTGGACAGGTATGCCAGCCGCGCCACGTTGACGTTGTCATAGGCGGCGTCCAGCGAGGCATTGGCCGATTCACGGGCGCGGGCGTACTGGCCGAACAGATCCAGAAGCCAGGACGCGCCGAGGCCGGCATTGAGGTTCTTCGACTGCGTGTGGCTCGACCCGGTCTGCCGCTGCAAGAGCGACCCGTCCGACCCTTCCACAGTCCCCGCTCCGTTGGCGTTGATCTGCGGCCAGGCGCCGGCGCCGGCGAGGACGACGTTTGCCTGGGCCTCGGTGATGCGCTCCAGGGCCGTGAGGACGTCAAGGTTCTCGTTCATGCCCTGCGCCACATAAGCGTTCAGGCGTTTGTCGCGGAAATCTTCCCACCAGGGATCGAGCGTCGTGTCGCCCGCGGATTTGCCAGCCGATTCGGTGAACTTTGCCGGCAGGGCGGCCCCAGGGGTCTTGTAATCCGGTCCGACGACGCATCCAGACAAAAGCAGCATCGTCAGGGGCAAAAGGGATCTTGCAATCTTCATGGTCTTCCCCGAGCCCCTGAAAGCGGCGGCTCAATTCTCTTGAGTCCAGAAAGCGGTCTGCGCATTCTTCCCTCTTATGGTTAACGCACAAACAACATCGCAAGGGCAAAGCGGACTATGCCCAGAATCATCCCGCTCACCATAGCTAGCGCAAAAACATTGCCAATCGGTTTTTGGCCACAAATCGCGCTTGAACTGCACCGATTCCGGCCGCGTGTGGCCTTTTGGTCCCGGTAGCGCGTGCCGATTACGCCTTGAGATGGAGCGGAGATTGCCGCAAATACGCCTTTTGCGCGAAATTTTCGCGGCGGCAGAAGGGCGAACGCGCCCAAAGTCGGAGCGAATGCCCATTTTTCATCATGGGCAAGCCCATTTCCTGAATATGCTGCATGTGCGAACTATTTTCTTCCTCAGGGTCGGTATTCCTGTTTGGGCGCAAAAATATCCCAAAAATCTTCCCTTCGAGTTGACAAGATGCCCGTATCGACTTATCTCATCGACCATGCGCAAGGGCCCTCGCAGAAACTCTAAAGGGCCGACCCCACAGCCATCTTGGCGTGTGGCCTAACCAAGGGAGTGTGACATGCATCACAATGCCGACATCGCCTCCGCTGGTGATGTATTCTCCTGTTGCGGAACGAAACTCGAGCTGATGCCTCCGGCATTCTGCCGAATGTAGCCTCTCCACTTCGATCAAAACGCAAGTTTGGCATTCGCTGTGCTTCCGCATGGCAGGAGTTACTATGGAAAAGCAAGTTATCGAGATTGGCGGCGAGGCCGTCGGCGTTCTTGTTCCGGACCAGGATAGGTTGAAGTTTGTTGCCGTGAAGTATCACGTCTGGGATCTGGACTCGCAGCGGTTCAATTCCGCGGACGAGGTTCGCGTGGCGATCCGCAAGCTCATGAGCGATCCAGCGGCCGCCGGACCGCGCGCGACAGTGCGCGACCTGACCGCAGCCTAGCATCGTCTTCTCTTGCGGGCGCCGGCGTGGACACTGCCGGCGCCCGCCGCTATCCATTCGGACATCGGCCGCCAGTGGCCGGGCCAGTTGCCGGGCCAGTTGCCGGGAATGAGCGGCTTGCCGCCGTCACAACGCACCGAGTGGATCCTGTCATGACACATGCCGCCTTCTCCCCATTGAACGTTGCCATCGTGACCGGAGCCGCCTCCGGGATCGGACTCGCTGCCGCGCGGCATTTCGCCGGCCTCGGCATGCGCGTCGTGCTTGCCGATATCGACGGGGATCGCCTCGACGCGGCGGCTGCCGTTGTTGCGGCCGGTGGGGCGGCAGAGGTGCTGGCTGTCGTGACCGACGTTGGTGAGCTGCACTCGGTCGAAGCGCTGCGCGACGCCGTGCTTGCTCGGTTCGGTCGTGTGCATGTTCTCATGAACAACGCGGGCATCCAGCCCGGAAGTACCATCGCGGGGCCGCGCCAGAATTGGGAAAAGGTGGTGGCGGTCAATCTCTGGGGCGTCATCAACGGCAGCCAGGTCTTTGCGCCGGGAATGGTTGCCCATGGCGAGCCGGCCCTGATCATCAACACCGGCTCGAAGCAGGGAATTACGACACCTCCTGGAGATCCGGCCTACAATGTCGCGAAGGCGGGCGTGAAGGTTTTCACCGAGGCGCTGCAGCATGACCTGCGCAATCGTGCAGGTTGCCGCGTCAGCGCGCATCTCTTCATTCCGGGCTTTGTCTTCACGCCTTTGACGGCAAAGGACAGAACGGAAAAGCCGGCCGGCGCGTGGACACCGGAACAGACGGTGGACTTCATGATGGGAAGTCTCGACCGCGGAGACTTCTATATCCTTTGTCCCGACAACGAGGTTGACCGGGCGACAGACCAAAAGCGGATCCGGTGGGCCGCCGGCGACATCATCGAAAACCGCCCACCGCTGTCGCGGTGGCATCCGGACTACGGCCAAGCCTTCAAGGCGTTCCTTGAACAGGATTGAGGCGTATTGAAAACATGCACAAACGGTAGACAATGCATTCACCGCTGGTGATCTGGCCTGCAGGCGGGGCTTCTGATTGGGTGTCGTTCAAGGGAGAGCGATCATGACCAGCGGCATCCATCACATCACGGCGATTACCCGGAAGATCCAGGCCAACGTCGACTTCTATGTCGGCATCCTCGGCCTGCGCCTCGTCAAGCGGACGGCGGGGTTCGAGGATGCCGACCAGCTTCACCTTTTCTACGGCGACGGCAACGGAGCGCCGGGTACGCTGATCACCTTTCTGGCCTGGGAGGACGGTTCGCCAGGACGCGTCGGTATCGGCCAGCCTGCGGAAATCGCCCTGTCGATCCGGCCCGAGGCGATCGGCTTCTGGCTGACACGCGCTCTGACGTTGAATATCCAGATGAGCGGTCCTACCCAGGAATTCGGCGAACCGGTGCTGCGCCTGAAGGATCCGGACGGGATCATCGTCAAGCTTGTCGGCGAGGCCGCTGTTGCGGGAACGGACCCCTGGACGGCCACAGGGATTCCCGCTGCCGATGCGATCCAGCGGATCCGCGGCGCGACGATCTTTTCCGATCAGCCGCAAGCGACGGCCGATTTTGTCGTGCGCCACTTCGGTTTCCGACTCGTGGCCGAGTCGGCGGGCATTCGCCGGCTCGCGGGCGATGCCGCCGACGTGCTCGACATCCGCGACGCCGGCGGCTTCTGGACGTCGGCGCCGGGAACGGGCACGATCGATCATGTCGCGCTGCGTGCACCCGACAGAGCGGCGGTCGAACGGGTCGCGGCTTCACTTCGCGCCGAGCAGGCGGGCGCCACGAACATGCACGACCGCACCTACTTCTATTCGCTCTATGTGCGCGAACCGGGCGGAGCGTTGTTCGAGTACGCCACCGACGAGCCGGGCATGCTTGTCGACGAGACGCCGGAAGCGTTGGGCAGCAAGCTGTTCGTGCCCGGGCATGTCCTGGCCGATCCGGACGACGTCCGGGCACGGCTGCCGCAGTTTTCCCTTCCAGGAGAAGAAAGAATGACCGAGCGCGATCTGCCTTTCATCCACCGTGTCCACCGGCCGGAGAAATCCGACGGCACGGCGCTCGTGTTGTTGCACGGCACCGGCGGCAACGAAACCAGCCTCTTGCCGTTTGGCGCGCGCGTCGCGCCGAACGCCACCTTGGTCAGCCTCAGGGGCCGAAGCATGGACGAGGGCTACCCGCGCTTCTTCCGGCGCATCACCGCCGTGACCTTCGACCAGGAGGAAATCGGGAGCGAGGCGGCTGCCCTTGCGGCCTTTATCGACGAGGCGAACGCCGCCTACGGGCTTAGCCCGGACAAGACGGTTTTCCTCGGCTATTCCAACGGGGCCAACATGCTGGGTGCGCTGATGTTTCTGCATCCGGGCATCGTCCGCAACGCGGTGCTGCTCAGGGCGATGAACGTGCTCGAAAACGTTCCCATGGCTGACCTGTCAGGCACGAACGTGCTGATGGTGACGGGCCAGTCGGACCCTTACGGTCCCTACGCGGCGGACATGGAGGCTTTCCTGGAACGCGCCGGCGCCAGCGTGGAGAACCGCACCTTGCCTGCCGGACATGACATCGGCGCAGCCGATGTGGACCTGGTCCGCCAGTTTGTGCAGCGGGTGACAGGGTAGGGGCGTCGCACCGCGCCGCCCCTCGTCTCCCCGTTTTCGGTGAAAGGGTCCTTGCCCGGCTTCGGCGGCGCGGCGTTCAATCCCCAAGCACGCGTGTTCTGACGAACTTCGCGCCAAGACCGGCCGATCTCACCCTTTTGTTTCCTGCACGAACGCAACGAAACCCTCGACAAAAGTGCGCAGGCGCTTTTGGATCGCCTCGTCCACCAGCTTCCCGTCCGGATCGAACACGGAGCCCGCCTTCGAGACCATCAGCTTGCTGCCGAACCACGGGCGCGTTCCGAGCGTGCGCATCACCGGCAGCCAGGCCTCCTGCGACAACAGCGTGCCGAAATTGCCGGGCGAGGCGCCGGTGATGGCAAACGGCTTGGCAGAAAAGACCCGGGAGATGTCGGACGCCGGCCGGGTCATCCAGTCGAGCGCGTTCTTGAATACGCCGGGGATCGAGTTGTTGTATTCGGGCGTGAACAGCATCACACCGTCGGCTGCGGCCACAAGGTCCTTGAGTATCGCTGCGGCCTCCGGCACGCCGCTGGCCGCTTCTTCGTCGCCGTCGTAGAGCGGGATGCCGCGGATCGTCCCTTCGACGATCTGGACGCCGTCCGGCGCCATGGCGATCGCCGCACGCATCAACGCCGTGTTGAATGAGGCCTTGCGCAGGCTTCCGGAAATCGCGACCAGTTTCGTCATTGTGGCACTCCTTTCATCCGTCGGCTGCGACTGCCTTGGCTGGCCGCCCGACCGGCACTTATGCCGCCATCAAATGAGAACGCCTCCGCAATAGCAATGATCCCGTTGCTTTATCCCTAGCCAGTTCGGCCGCGCCCATCGCACTATTGCAGTGCCAGTGGCTTCAGCCTGGCCTCGATCTGCTCGCGGCGCGGTTCCAGGAACGGCGGCAGCGACAGGGTTTCGCCGAGTTTCTCGAGCGGTTCGTCGACCGAAAATCCGGGGCCGTCGGTGGCAAGCTCGAACAGAACGCCGTTCGGCTCGCGGAAATAGAGCGAACGAAAATAGTAGCGCTCGACCTCACCGCTCGATGGCACACGAAAACCGCGGATCCGCTCCGTCCAGGCGTGCAGCGTCTCGAGGTCCGGGACGCGGAAGGCGACGTGGTGGACGGCGCCGGCGCCCTGATGCGCGGCCGGGAGGTCCGGCTCGACCGCGACGTGCAATTCTGCCGCCGGCCCGCCGTCGCCCATTGAAAAGACGTGGACCTCGCCGGTGCCGTCCGGTGACGGGTATTGCGAGGTCTTGGTCATGTTCATGACGTGCACGAGGATCGTCTCGGTGTTGGCGATGTCCGGCACGCTCATCGTGATCGGACCGAGGCCCTTGATCTGATGCTCGGCCGGAACCGGGCTCTTCTCCCATGGGTGCGACGGGGCCCCGCTGTCGTCGACGGTGAGGCGGAAGCGCTGGCCCTCCTGATCTTCGAAGTCGAGCGTCTGACGGCCGCCGACTGCGCGTATTTCGCCGGCTTTGACCTTCAGTTCGGCAAAGCGGTCCTTCCACCATCTCAGGGTTTCGAGGCTTCCCACGCGCAATCCGGTGCGGGAAACGCTGTGCGTGCCACGGCGCTCGCGGCCGACCGGCCAATCGAAGAACGTCAGATCAGTGCCGGGGGATGCCAATCCGTCGGCATAGAAAAGGTGGTAGGCGCTCGTGTCGTCCTGGTTGACGGTCTTCTTGACCAGCCGCAGGCCAAGCGTCCGCGTATAGAAACGCAGGTTCTCCGGGGCGTTGGCGGTAATGGCGGTCAGGTGGTGAATGCCAGTCAGTTGCATGGTCATCTAAAACTCCCTTCATCTGAGCGAAGGACTTTCCCACCGGACTATCGCGCCAACGGCCGTTCACTGGAAGGTGGCGGGTGGCGAACGGTCCGTTCTTCTTTCTTGAACGTTCGGGTCCACTCGACTTTCGTCGCATCCGGTCGTCCGCGCATTATCCATTCTTCAATAAATTGCTCATTAAGGTTGTGATGCGAAATGAATTCGCCCATCTCCGCCTCGGCATGTTCCCCCTCACCAGTGCAAGCTTCCCGCGCCGCCGCCCACGCGGCAGGGATCTGGAGTCGAATTGATGTTTCTGAAGACTGCGACTGCGCGCAACATGTTTGCCATCGTGGCAACAGGCGTCGCCACGACCGTGGCCACTGCCGGAACGCTTTTCTATCTGTCGTTCGAGGAAGTGCGCGCCCGTTCGATCGCCGAAATGACCAATGCCGCGCAGACAAGCGCTGCCAACGTCGAAACCTACTTTGCCACTGCGAAGGGGTTGAGCCAGAACTTGCGCTCATCGCTCTATGCGATGAAGGAAGCCGGCATGCCGTCGCGCGAAGGCGCGAATGCGCTCCTGCGCAAGCTGATGGTCGACAATCCCTTCGCGCTCGGTCTCAGCACCGGCTGGGAGCCCAATGCCTTTGACGGCAAGGATGCCGAATACGCCAACAAGCCCGGCCACGACGCAACGGGCCGGTACGTCCCCTACTTCCCGCGTTCGGGGGAAACGATCGTGCACGAGGCGCTGGTCGACTATGACAAGGAGGGCGCCGGCGATTACTACCAGGTCCCCAAGCGGACGGGCAAGGAACTCCTGACAGAACCCTACACCTATTCGATCAACGGCAAAGACGTGCTGATGGCGTCCTTCATGGTGCCGCTCACGCTCGACGGCAAGTTCGTCGCGGTCGCGGGGGTCGATCTGGCGCTCAATTCGCTGGCCGGCGACATGGCCAGGCTCAAGCCGCTCGGCGATGGTTTCGTGGCTCTGCTCAGCCAGAACGGCGCCATTGTCAGCCATCCGGACATGAGCCTGCTCGGCAAGACGCTGAAAGAGTCGGGTCTGGACGTTGCCGCCTGGGAAGCGTTGATGAAAAATCCCGGCCAGGCCGTCGATCTGCCGGACGGTCAGGGAGCTGACAACATGGCGGTGGCCGTGCCGGTCAATCTGCTCGAAGGCACGACCTGGTACACCGTGGTTTCCGTTCCACGGGCGACGCTCTTTGCGCATCTGACCAGTCTTGCAGTCACCTCCATCGTCATCATTTCCGTTGCTGCCGGCCTGCTGGTCGCGATTGGCTGGCTGCTCTCGGCGCGCTTTCGCAAGCGTCTGGAGAAGGTCATCAACGCGACCAGCCAAATCGCCCGCGGCGGTACCGAGATCGATCTTTCGGAATCGAGCAGCAAGGACGAAATCGGCGAGATGGCCCGTTCGCTCCAGGTGCTGCACGATGCGAGCGTCGCCAAGCTCCGGCTGGAGGCCGAGGCCGAGGAAAACCGCGCGCTGTCGGACCAGGAACGTCGTCAGCGGGCGGAAGAGGCTGCGGAGCGGGAGCGCCAGACACAGCTTGCCGTTACCGCGCTGGCGAACGGCTTGCAGAAGCTGGCTGATGGCGACATGACCCATCGCATCGATACCGCTTTCAGCGGATCGCTGGATCAGATCCGCCATGACTTCAATGCGTCGGTCGAGAAACTGCAGCAGGCGTTGCAGTCGGTCGGGGCCAATGCCCAGATGATCCATGCGGGTACGGAGGAGATCCGCACCGCATCTGACGCCCTGGCGACACGTACCGAACAGCAGGCGGCATCGGTGGAAGAAACCGCAGCCGCGCTGGAGGAAATTACGACCGCGCTGAAGGACGCGACCAGGCGCGCCGAGGATGCCGGTCAGTTGGTGGACCGCACGCGGGGCGGTGCCGAACGGTCGGGCGAGATCGTCAAGAAGGCCGTTGTTGCGATGAGCGGCATCGAGACGTCCTCGCGCGAAATCTCCAACATCATCGGCGTGATCGACGAGATCGCCTTCCAGACGAACCTTCTGGCGCTCAACGCTGGCGTCGAGGCGGCGCGTGCCGGCGATGCGGGCAAGGGCTTTGCCGTCGTCGCCCAGGAGGTGCGCGAACTGGCGCAGCGTTCCGCCAATGCAGCCAAGGAGATCAAGGCGCTCATCACCAAATCGGGCGAGCAGGTGCATACGGGCGTGACGCTCGTAAACGATACGGGCGCGGCACTGGAAGAGATCGTCGGGCAGGTGCAGGAGATCGATCAACATGTCGCTGCGATCGTGCGATCGGCACGCGAGCAGTCGACCGGGCTGAACGAGATCAGTTCTGCGGTGCACAACATCGACCAGGGCACGCAAAAGAACGCGGCCATGGTGGAGGAACAGACGGCGGCAAGTCACACGCTCGCCTCCGAGGTCTCTTCGCTCAATGCGCTTCTGTCGCAGTTCCGCCTGTCGGATGCGGCTGCGGCGCAGCAGCGTACGGCACCGGCATCCGCGACGTCTCAGCATCGTCCGGTCGTGTCCGCTGCCCGGGCGCTCGGCAATCGCGTCGCAAAGGCGTTCGGCGGGGCGGCGGTGGCAGAACAGACTTGGGAAGAATTCTAAGTCTCGCGCCGACACCGACAAAAGATGTTGCGGCCCGCTTGTGCGGGCCGTTTCAACGTCAGGACACGCCGCGCGACCTGTTCCGGATATGCGCACTTGTTGTGCTTTGCACAAAGAGGCGCGGAGCGAATTGCTCCTGAATTGGGCGCGGTTGTCCGTCGCCATCAACGCGATGCCCGATCGACGTTCGAGAATGGGCCAACTGCGTCTGGCACGGTTTCTGCATGCAAAACGATGAGGTCCAGAGGGGACCCGCCAAGAGAAGCGACCACGAAGATCGCTCCGGAAATGCCGCCGTCGAGCGTCAGGGGCCACGTCAGGCTCGAGGCCCTCACGGCGGCATTTTTGTTCTCTCTGATGCTGCTCCCTGGGCGTTTGCCAGGACGACCTTGACGTTGTTCTGGTCCAGCATGCGGCGAATGTCCGCCGGTGGTTCCGCGTCGGTCACGAGCATG
This sequence comes from Mycoplana ramosa, assembly GCF_041930185.1. NCBI lineage: Bacteria > Pseudomonadati > Pseudomonadota > Alphaproteobacteria > Hyphomicrobiales > Rhizobiaceae > Mycoplana > Mycoplana ramosa. The sequence goes on from NZ_JBHEEW010000009.1 coordinate 15,668, forward strand.
TCGTAGGTCGCGGGCGGAGCGATCGTGATCGGTGCCGTCCGGCCGAACTTTTCGGCGTCGGCCACGATAATGCGGTTCTGCGCCTGGCGGGCGGCGACGCGGGAGATGTCGGCCTCCTGTATATCCTGCAGCATGAAGCCGGAGCGGGCGTTGATGGCCGTTACCGACAGGATCGCATGTTGCAGGTTGAAGCGCTCGATATAGTGCAGCGCCTCGATGCCGAATGAGCCGGCATCGTGTGTGCGAAGTTCGCCGCCGGCAAAATAGACGCGGTTGTCGTTGCGCGTGGCGAGCGTATGGGCGACCGAGAGCGAATTGGTGACGATGAACAGGTCGCGGTGTTTCTGCAGGGCGACGGCAATGAAGGCCGTCGTGGAGCCGATGTCGAGAAACAGGCTGTCGCCGTTTTTCACGATCGTGGCGACCTTCGCAGCGATCAGACGCTTCGGTTCCGGGTTGACGTTCATGCGGAAATGCAGCGGCTGCTCGCCCACGCTGTCGGTGATGTGGACGCCGCCGTGGACCTTGGTGACGAGCCCGTTTGCCTCCAGTGTGCGGACGTTGCGGCGGATCGTTTCTTCGGAGACCCGGAGCCGCTCGGCAAGGAACTGAATGCGGCTCGAGCCGCCAGCAAGCCGCAGTTCCTCCAAGATCTCTCGCTCGCGATGGTTGGAAAGGGCGGGTGAATTCGCTGGCGTGTCCATTCCGTTTCCTGTCCGCATTCGCGGTGTGATGGTCAAAGCGGCCGCGCGCAAGATATCGCGCTGGAAGGTGCCACATGATGCTACAACAAAAACCCATGGCCATGTTCGATTTTGTGGAATGAGCTTGACAGGCTTTGGCGCCTGCGGGAACGTCGTCCAAAATGAGCGTGCCACTGAGGTGCGCCAGGGGACCGGGTAGACATGGACTTGGCGGCGCTGGAGACAATCCGTTCGCTGCCCCTATGGAATGGCACGCCTGAGGTGTCCGTTCTGAAGGGGGGAATTACCAATCGAAACTATCGGGTCACCGACGGGGAGCGCAGCTATGTCGTCCGGCTGGGCGACGACATTCCAATTCACCAGATCAGCCGGCAAAATGAGGTCGCGGCAAGCAGAGCCGCCCACGCGGCCGGCATCTCTCCGGCGGTCATTCACCACCAGCCCGGTATTCTCGTGCTCGACTATGTTGGCGGCCGGACGCTGACCCCCGACGATGTTCGATCGCCGGCCTACCTGGAGCGGATCGTGCCGCTGATCCAGACCTGTCACCGGGAGACTGGGCGCCACTATCGCGGGGCCGCAACGATCTTCTGGGCGTTCCACGTCATCGAGGATTATGCCGCGACGCTCACCGACGCCGGCAGCCCGCATGTTCCTCGGCTGAACGAACTGGTTCGGAGATCAAGGGCACTGGAGGCGGCCACCGGCCCATATGACATCGTCTTCGGACACAACGATCTTCTCGCGGCCAATTTTCTGGATGACGGCAGGCGTCTCTGGCTGATCGACTGGGATTATGCCGGCTACAACACGCCGCTCTTCGATCTCGGCGGTCTGGCGTCGAACAACGAACTCAGCGAGGCGCAGGAAGTGTGGCTGTTGGAGCGCTACTTCGAGCGGCCGGTGTCTGGCGACCTCTGGCGGCGCTACCGGGCGATGAAATGTGTGGCGCTGTTGCGCGAGACCCTGTGGAGCATGGTTTCCGAAATCCATTCGGCCATCGACTTCGACTATGCCGCGTACACGGCAGAGAATATCGCCCGGTTCGAGCGGGCCTATGACCAGTTCCAGCATTCGGAAACATAACGGAGCGGCAGCGATGAAGGAGCTCCCAGCGAGCGCAAGAGCGGTCGTCATCGGCGGTGGGATCATCGGTTGCTCGACGGCCTATCATCTGGCCAAGCTCGGCTGGACCGATACGGTTCTACTGGAACGCAAGAAACTGACGTCGGGAACGACCTTCCATGCCGCCGGCCTTGTCGGACAGTTGCGCACGAGCGCCAACATCACCCAGCTCCTGGGCTATTCGGTCCAGTTGTACAAGCGGCTCGAGGCGGAAACGGGCCTGGGAACGGGCTGGAAGATGAATGGCGGGCTGCGGCTCGCCTGCAACGAGGAGCGCTGGACCGAGGTCAAGCGCCAGGCGACGACCGCACGCTCCTTCGGCCTGGAAATGGAACTGCTGACGCCAAAGGAAGCGCAGGACCTCTGGCCGCTAATGACGATCGATGACGTCGTCGGTGCGGCGTTCCTGCCGACGGACGGGCAGGCCAATCCGTCCGATATCACGCTGGCGCTGGCGCGCGGCGCAACGATGGCAGGCGCTTCGATCTTCGAAGACACCGAGGTTGGCGACATCGAGATCGACAACGGGCGCATTCGCGCAGTCGTCACGGCGCGTGGCCGGATCGAATGCGAGCGCGTCGTGGTCTGCGCCGGGCAATGGACGCGGGAATTCGCCGCCCGCTTCGGCGTCGATGTGCCCTTGGTGCCGATGGAGCACCAGTATCTCATCACCGAGCCTTTCGGCGTGCCGTCCGACTTGCCGACGCTGAGGGATCCGGACCGGCTGACCTATTACAAGGAGGAGGTCGGCGGGCTGGTGATGGGGGGCTACGAACCCAATCCTGCCCCATGGGCGGTGAACGGAATTCCCGAAGGCTTTCATTATGGTCTGCTCAATCCCGATCTGGAACGCTTCGAGCAGATCATGGAGCTTGCCCTTGGCCGGGTGCCCGCTCTCGAAACGGCAGGCGTGAAGCAGCTTCTCAACGGACCGGAGAGCTTTACGCCGGATGGCAACTTCATTCTTGGCGAAGCGCCGGGCCTGCGCAATTTCTTCATCGGCGCGGGCTTCAACGCATTCGGGATCGCCTCCGGCGGCGGTGCGGGCATGGCGCTGGCCGAATGGGTGGCCAACGGTGAACCGCCCTTCGATCTCTGGCCGGTTGATATCCGTCGCTTCGGCCGGCCGCATTTCGATGCCGACTGGATCCGGCGCCGCACCATCGAGGCGTATGGCAAGCACTACACGATGGCCTGGCCGTCGGAAGAACACGCAAGCGCGCGTCCGTTCCGAACATCGCCACTCTATGCGCGGCTGAAGGCACAAGGAGCCTGCTTTGGCGAAAAGCTTGGGTGGGAACGGCCGAACTGGTTCGCCGACCTGGCCGCGGGCGAGACGCCGCAGGACGTCTACACATACGGCCGGCCCAACTGGTTTTCCGCCGTCGCGCGCGAGCACCGGGCTGTGCGCGAGGCAGCGGCGATCTTCGACCAGACCTCCTTTGCCAAGTTCTCGCTGAAGGGCAGGGATGCCGAACGCGCCCTCTCATGGATCGCCGCCAACAATGTCGCGCGTCGACCCGGCTCCGTCATCTACACACAGATGCTCAACGACCGTGGCGGGATCGAATGCGACCTCACGGCCGCGCGTATCGCCGAAGATGAGTATTACATCGTTACCGGGACCGGCTTCGCCACCCATGATTTCGACTGGATCGCGCGGAACATTCCTGCCGGGCTCGATGCGACGTTGAAAGATGTGACGGACAAATGGTCCGTCCTGGTGCTGATGGGACCGAACTCACGCTCGATCCTGCAAAGGCTCGCCGAGGACGACGTGTCGAACAAAGGCTTTCCATTTGGCACCGTCCGGACCATCGTCGTTGCTGGCCGGACCGTTCGGGCAATGCGGATCACCTACGTCGGTGAGCTCGGGTGGGAACTGCACCTTTGCGTCGACGACGCGGCTGCCGTCTACGACGCCCTGATGGAGGCGGGCAGGGATGAGGGGCTGGCTAATGCCGGCTACCGCGCGCTGGAAACTTGCCGGCTCGAAAAGGGCTATCGCGCCTGGGGCTCGGATATCGGCCCGGATCATACGCCGGTTGAGGCGGGCCTTGCCTGGGCGGTGAAAACCGGCCAGGCGACCGACTTTCTCGGCCGGGCGGCGATCGAGCGCCAGCTTGCCGAAGGCGTGCGCAAACGACTCGTCTGTTTCGCTCCGGACGAGCCGGGCACGGTGCTGCTTGGCCGCGAGACGATCTACCGCAACAGCGATAAGGCGGGTTGGCTCACCAGCGGCGGTTTTGGCCACACGGTCGGCAGGGCGATCGGATTCGGCTATGTGCGCCACCGGGACGGCGTCGATTCCGATTATGTGCTTTCCGGCACTTACGAACTCGATGTGGCCGGCCGGCGGGTGCCGTGCACCCCGCATCTTGCACCGCTGTATGATCCGACCGGCAGCCGGGTCCGAAGTTGACGGATGGCGCAACCAGTTGGCCTGGCGTCCGAGGGTCTGATTCCGCAAAACGGGGTCGCAAACGCCGGCCAGACGCAAAACCTTCGCTGCCGGATGCGCCCTTTTTATCGCATACGAAGGGAAATTCTCGTGGAAAAGCGCCATTTTAGCGCGACGCCGCGAAATCGACTTTTCTTGACGTAACGAATGTGCAAGGGATTTGCTCCATGGTGACGGCGGAGGCCCCTTGTGGCTCGGTGTCTCGGTCGGAACGTGGTGGGACATTGACTTTTTCCATCAACACGTTTGATGGGGCGGACACTCGTCCGTTTTCGGCGCCTTGCCTCGAGGAGGTATGGCGAAAGGGAATTGCAGTGTGATGAGCAAGAATAACGGCATCGGCAACTCGAGGGCGAGGTTTGCACGGTCTTTGGCGCGCCTCGCATCGGGCGTTGCTCTGCTGGCGCTTTCCGGATGTTTGGTCCCCAGCGATGGTCCGCTGACCCGCGAAGTGCTCGACGCCGGCGCGACGGGCGGCAGTTCCTACAAGATCCCGGAAACCAAGATGATTTTCGACGTGGTCGACATCGACCAGCGCGTCGCCAACGGCGTGACCACGCTCGGAACCCCCAGCCTTGCACGGACCTTCGGCTTCGGCGGAGCCGGCGGCGTGCCGGTTATCGGTGTTGGCGACAAGCTCCAGGTGACGATCTTCGAAGCCGGCCCGGACGGGCTGTTTTCGACGACGGAAAGCAAGTCGACGACGATCCCTGTCGTGGTGCAGCCGGACGGCCGTGGCCAGATCCCGTATGTCGGCTCGGTCCGTTTCGCCGGCATGACGTTGGAGACGGCGCGGGACACGATCGTGGATGCGCTGAAGGCCAAGGCCGTCGAGCCGGATGTGCTGGTGTCGATGGCCGAAAACGAGTCGCGCAATGTCTCCGTCCAGGGCGACGTCGGCCATGCGGCGATGGTTCCGCTTGGCCTCAGCGCCGATCACTTGAGCGAGGTGCTGGCGCGCGCTGGTGGGGCAACGAAGCCGCCCTACGATACCTATGTAACGCTCAAGCGCGGTGGGCGCACGGGCACGGTGCTCTTGCAGACGATTGTCGACAACCCCAAGGAAGACATTATCGTAAAGCCTGCCGACCAGGTTTATGTAACGTATGATCCGCAGACGTTTTCGGTTCTCGGCCAGACGGAAAAGAAGGGCAAGATACCCTTTGGTGCAGCCAGCCTGAGCCTGATCGAGGCGGCCGCGCTTGCCGGTGGCGGCAACCTCGCGACGGCGGACCCCAAGGGCTACTTCATTTTCCGATACGAAAACGAGAGCGTCTATCGCCACGTCGTCGGCGACGACCGCTTCCGCGATCTGCTGGCCAAGGGCATGACTTCGGACGGCCAAGGGCGTTATCCGATCATCTACCGGCTGGATCTGGCGCAGACGCAGAGCTATATCGTCGCCCAGTCGTTCCCGGTCCGCAACCGTGACGTCATCTACCTCTCGCGGCATCCGGCAACGGATTTCAGCCGGTTCGTCGGTATGGTCACGGGCACGCTCGCACCGGTCAGCACCGCTTCCCGGACCGTTCAGACTTTCTGATCTGAGCGAGGGCGCTATAATCGGAGCTGTCGCTCGCCGGGAGGGGCTCTGCCAGCGCCTCTCGTGGGCGAAGACGCGGTGCTGGAAAACTCAACGGTTGTTCTGGCAGACTTGCCAGCCGAAGATGGGGTAGTGCATCGTGAGCGACGGGAAACGCAAAACCTATGCGGTCACGTCCCTCGGCTTGTGGCGAATCCGCGCCGATATTTCACGGCTGCTCGATGCCGAAATCGTACCTTGGCCGCTGTCCACACGCGTCGACGCCTTCGTCGGTTGGGGCTGGAGGCCATCGGGTCGGCGGGCGAGCGCGCTTTCGGCCCGAACCGGCAAACCTGCAATCATATTCGAGGACGGTTTCATCAAGGGCTTCGCGCCGCGTGCACGCGAGCCGGCGCACGCTTTCGTCATCGATGACGAAGGCATTTATTTCGATGCCACCGGACCGAGCCGGTTGCAAACCCTGCTCGAAAACCCGGTGACCGACGGCAAAGGCCTGGAGCGCGCGCGCAACCTCATCGCGACAATACGCCAGGCCAGGCTGTCAAAGTATAACAACGGCGCGATCGTTGGCCTGCGAGACACGGGGATTCCGCGAGGGCGTCCCTATGTGCTGCTCGTGGACCAGGTCGCAGGCGATGCGTCGATTGCCGGCGCGCTGGCCGACGATCGCACCACTTTCACCGCGATGTTGCAGCACGCGGCCGACCACCACCCCGGCAAGACCTTCGTGTTGCGTACACATCCGGCGGCAGGCGAACGGAGCCTGCTTCGGCAGGCCGCTAACCGCCTCGGGATCGATATCGTCGTGCCCCCCGCGATGAACCCATGGCCGCTTCTGGAGGACGCGGACACCGTCTATACCGTGTCGAGCCAGCTTGGTTTCGAAGCGCTGATGGCGGGCAAGGAGGTTCACTGCTTTGGCGTCACCTTCTATTCCGGCCGGGGTGTCACCGTCGACCATGCCGAGGCGCCGACAACCCGTTCCTCGGCGAGCCTCGAGCAGATATTCGATGCGGCCTACATCCGGTACTCCCGCTTTCTCGATCTCCACGACCGCAACGAGTGCGACATCGAGCGTGCCGTCGAGCAGGCGATAGCAGTTCGCGACCAGCGGCACAGGTTGGCGAAGAAAGTCATTACGGCGGACATGTCGCCATGGAAGCGCAAGGCGATGACACCTTTCCTGACGGGGATGCGTGGACCACCGCTGCACGCCCGTGATGTGGAGCGGGCTGTACGTCGGGCTTCTGAAATCGACGGCGTGGTTGCAGTCTGGGGATCGGACAGGCCGCTGCCCTCAGGCGTGGAGGCCCTCCGTATCGAGGACGGTTTCATTCGCTCGAAAGGGCTCGGCGCCGCGCTTGTCATGCCGTCTTCCGTCGCGATTGACGGAGACACCATCTATTACGACGCTCGCATGCCGAGCGGCCTGGAAAAAATTATCGCGGAAGCTGAATTCGGCGGCGCGCTGTTGCAGCGCGCCGAAGCGCTGCGGCAGGTTCTGATCGAACGCGGTATTTCGAAGTACAACCTCGGAACCACCGTCACGCTGCCGGACATTGCTGATGAGCGGTTGAAAATCCTGGTGCCGGGGCAAGTGGAGAATGATGCATCGATCCGCTTTGGCTCGCCCGAGGTCAGGTCGAATGCGGCCCTGGTGGCGGCGGTGCGGCACCTCTACCCCGAGGCGTACATTGTTTACAAAGAGCATCCGGACGTGGTGTCGGGAATGCGCGCCGGCGGGATCGTTCCCGACGCGGCCGACCAGATCGTGCGCGATGGCGACATCATGCAGTGGGTTGGCTGGTGCGACAGGGTCGAGACGATGACCTCGCTTGCCGGGTTCGAGGCGCTCTTGCGCGGAAAGAAAGTCGGTGTACACGGCATACCGTTCTACGCAGGCTGGGGACTGACGGACGATCGCTGCCCGATTGTGCGCCGCAGGCGACGGATCGATCTGCCGATGCTGGTCGCCGCAACACTGATCCTTTACCCGCTCTACATTCACCCCTTGAGCGGAATGCCGTGCCGTCCGGAAGATCTGGTCCGGCAGATCGCCGATGGGCACGACGCTCCCCGCTCGGTTGGCGATCGTCTCGCTTTGCATTTCGCGCGTGCGGTAAACCGGATTGCCGTTGCAATGCGCAATCGCCTGCCCGGTTGAGCGGGCTTGGCATGATGCTGCTGGGACCCTGCTTCAGCCGGATTGCTGGAACATCGCAAGGTTGGAAAATGACGTCGGGTAAGATTAATTGAATGAAATCCTGTTGATGCGCCTTGTTTTTTATGCAACACAGAGCAGCCCGAGCGCACCCCTAGAAAAGCTGGAACGTTATGTCGAGTAAAAGCGATTCTACGAATCGGCCGAGTAATGGCGATGTGCGCGAGGATGGGCTTGCTGGGCGCAGGGCGGCGGCGCCGCTCATCCACCTTAATCTCCGCCGTCGGTCGTCAAGCCCGTTTCCCGCAAAGAGTGTCCCGCGTGTCCTGCTTTTGCAGGGCCCGGTCGGGCCATTCTTTCGCAAGGCGCAAAGCCTGCTGAACGATAGCGGCTTTGACGCCTGGCGTGTCTGCTTCCATATTGGCGACAGGTTGTTTGCGCTACGGGAGAAGACACTCAATTTCTCCGGAACGGCCGACGCCTGGCGCGTCTGGCTCTCCGAAATGATCAGCGCCCATGGCTTCGACTTTGTCGTTCTGTTCGGTTGCGAGCGAGAAATCCACCGGATCGCGATCGCCTGTTGCGAAAAGCTCGGCGTTCCGGTGATCTGTCTTGAAGAAGGATATCTGCGCCCGGGCAACGTCACGATTGAATTCGGCGGCAACAACTGGTGTTCGCCGATTGCGGGGAAGTTGCCGCCTCCGGAGTATACATCGTCGGATCGTCCGAAAGGCGTTTCCTATCCCTCTTCGTTTGGCGCCATGGCGTCCTATGCATTCCTCTATTTCTCGCTCCGGAACCTCTTTTCAAGCGCCACCGAGCGCAAGCTTTTCCACAAGCGGAAACGCATGCTCGTCTCTGAGGCCTTCTATTGGATCAAGAACTACTACCGGAAATTCCGCAATCTCAATGCAAACTATCGCTGTGTCGAGAAACTTCTGGAGCACTTCGACCGCAAATATTACCTCGTTCCGCTCCAGGTTCACGACGATAGCCAGTTGGGGCGTGCCGCCGGCAGCTGGAACAGCCAGAAACTGATCCTGAAGTCGATCGTTTCGTTTGCGCGCAACGCGCCGGCAACCCATCAGTTGGTCTTCAAGATCCACCCGCTGGAGCGCGGGCACAGCAGGGATCGGCAGTTCATCGAACAGGTCAGTCTCCTCAACGACGTGGCCGACAGGGTCCACATCATCGACGGCGGCTCGCTTGGACTGTTGACGCGCCATGCGGCGGGCATGATCACGATCAACAGCACCTCCGGCTTCTTCGCCCTGCTGCACGGAATCCCGCTGGCCATCATGGGGCAGGCGATCTACCGGCATCCGGACCTCGCCTTCTGCGTCAACAGGGGGATCGACCTCGACGGGTTCTGGACATGGAACAAGGTGGCGCCAGCGGAGGTGCGAAGCCGCTACCTGTCGTGGGTGCACGAGCAATCGTTGCGGCCCGGTGATTTCTATGCCTATGACGGGATGGAAATCGCGATTGGCGCACTGAGGGACAAACTTGCAGACGCTGCCCGCCGCAGATCTGAACACAGCGCTTCCGGTGCGCAGGTGCTGAGCGGAAACTTCCGCGACACCATTCCGGCCGTCGCCCACGGCTGAGGCCCGACCGACTGCGTCCATAGCGGTCGATTACCCCTTACAACCGTTGTGCTTCAGGTCAGTGCAACGATGAACAACTCCGTCTTGTTGAGATCGAAGTCCAGGCCTGCACTTGCCTGCTGCTTGAGTGCAACCCACTCGTTTTTGGCGATTGGAGCGATGCCGGTGAAGCAGACCTTTCGCCCAACGGGGCCACCGGAGTGGGGGAGGGTATTAAAGATACTTCTCGTGTCATTGACCACGATTTCAACCTGCGCCGTGGAGGTCGAAGCAGGGACAATAGAGAGGCTGAAGAGATAGTAGGCAGTGACCGGCGCGACCAGGTGATTGCCGAAACCGGATGGCACAGCGTCGCCGAGTCGAAAGCCCCCGCTCGCATAAGCGGTGGCGGTGAAGCCAATGAGGCTTCCCAGCGCGGGGGTCTGGACGCCGCCGGCCAGCCAAGCCCGAGCTGCGGGCCGGCAGGGGGTAGCGACATGCCCGGTGGCGTCGATGCTAAGAGCGGTTTGCCAATTTCCCTCTGTGTCCGCCACCTTGATGGCAAAATCATTGTTGCCGGCGAGTCCCAACTCGGCATATCCCGTCCAGTTCGACTGAAATACCAGACTGGCCGTATCCGACGGACTTGCCTTGTTGATCTTCAGACGGTGGTCGGATGCGTTGTGCGAAAAAAGGCTAGCATCCGCGGCAACAGACAGCCGGTTGGTATCGTCGGGAGTGGCGTTGACGCCCAGCGACGGCAGTTGCGCAAATCTCTGCCAGCGGTTCCCGTCATGCACATGCAAACGTTGCTCTGCGGTGCACCAAGCGATCCATCCCTCCTTGGGTTGGACGAAGTGCCAGCCGCCGTCACGCCATTGCGCGACCGCACCGGCCGCCGTATTCCAGGCGCCGGTCGGTGATGCATCGACCCCGAAGCATGCCCCTTCCGAAGGAGATGCCGGAGGCGTGTCTCCAATGCTCACCAGCACAAGCTGGACCATCGTGTCCAGTGCATCAAGGGCCTCGTTGTGCGGAACATGTTTCTGCGCTTGGGAGGGCAAGATATAAGGAAGGCCGAGGCGGGTCGTATGCTCTTGCATGATCATCTCCTGAACAATTGCCACCGCAGCAGCGGTACGTGGCGTTCAGAATAGATCCGGCCGGGAATGCGGGGAAAAATCCACCATCAGAGAGTGATGATGAAGGGCGAGCACGCCTCGTCAATTGCAGTGCCGCCCCGCTTGTCGCAGGTCCACAGGACAGTTGGTAAGAGGCTGATTTGTATCAAAAAAGGCCGGAGACCGAGCCATCGCCTCTGACGTGAGGTTCTGCGCATCGGCGGTTCCCCTGTGCGCGTTCAACGGCGAAGAAATATCCCCGCTTGACGGTTATTTTCCGCTCGCAAGAGTAGCCTCGTGAACGTCTATCGCCTCTTCGATGTCGTCGTAGAAGGTTATGTTGCCGTCCTTCATGACCCCGCCCACGTGGCAGAAGGCACGCAACAGTGCGGAGGAGTGGGAGACGAGAAGCAGGGTAGCGTTTTCGCGGCGCTCGTCGAAGACGCGCTTGCTCTTCTTCTTGAAGTTCGTGTCGCCAACGGCGATGACTTCATCGATGAGATAGTACTCGAAATCGATCGCCATGCAGATTCCAAAGGTGAGACGGGCCCGCATGCCGGCGGAATAGGTTCTTACCGGCATGTCGAGATAGGCGCCGAGCTCAGAGAAGTCCTTGACGAACTCCAGAACCTCGTTGCGATCCTTTCCATAGATGTCGGCGATGAAGCGGGTGTTCTGGGCGCCTGTCAGCCGGCCGTGAACGCCGCCCTTGAAACCCAGCGGCCAGGAAATCTTGCCTTCGCGATAGATGCGGCCTGAGGTTGGGGTGTCGATGCCGGAAATGAGGTTCATCAGCGTCGACTTGCCGGCACCGTTGCGTCCGAGGATGCCGATGTTCAAGCCCGGTCGAAATGCCGCCGAAAAATTCTCGAGAATCACCTTCCGGCCGCCGCGCGGGCTCTTGAAGATCTTGCTAACGTTGTCGAAAACTATCATTCGTTTTCTAGCAGTTTGTTCCGGTACATCCGTTCCAGCGCCAGGCCGACGACCAGCAATACCGCTGCCACCGACAACAGATAAGTTCTATCCAGAACGCTGTTGTAGTCGAGATAGGTTGCCGACCGGAACCATTCGACACAGTGCAGGAAAGGGTTCCAGGAGATGATTGCCAGTACCGATGGCGGCAGGGTTGCTGGTACGAAAACGACGCCCGACGCCAACATCAGAGGCATGTTGGTATAGCTGAGCGTCTTGTCCCAGATGGGCACGAGAGTCCCGATGACGGCGTTGAACACCGCAAATGAGAATGCAAAAAAGGCGATCGCCAGGATGGCCGCACCGAATTCGAGCGGATAGACGATGATCTTGCGATCAAGACCCACATACATGAAGAAGATGAAAAGCGCGCAGACAATCGTCCAGATGATCACTTCAAGGATGAAGGCCGCGACAATCGTGTCAAGCGGCTTGACCAGCGGATAGCTCAACATGGTTTGGTTATGCGACAATCCGTTCGCGGCTTTTCGCGCGATCAGGTTTGTCATGCGGAACCCGATGACGCCGGTCAGAAAGAACAGCATGGCGCTGTCGCCGAACGGCAAGGCCGCCCGGACGAAGCCGTGCATCGAAAGGAACAAGCCGACATAGATCGCCGGTTCCGCGAGGGTCCACAGATAGCCGATGCGGCTCTCCCCGAACCGCGTCACGCTGCTGCGGATCACGAGGGCCGCCAAGACACGCCCGTTTTCCTTCAGGGCGTAGCCAAAGCTCTTGTCGGTCAAGTACATATGCTGACCCTATGTGCGAATGGCGCAGCCGGTGCAGATCAAATCGCGTGATCCTTGATCGACTTGTAGGCAAAGAAACCAATCAGCCAGATCGCGAAAAACAGCATGAAGCCAAGCATCGTGTTCAGCACGCGCTGCGGATACATCGCGATTTCCGGCAGACGCGGCGTCACATAGGTTGCGAAGAAGCGTTCCTGCTTCTGTGCCTCCACGAGGGCGGCTTCAAGCCCTGCCAACGAGGTGGAATAAGCCTTCACGGCAAACTCCTGCTCGATCGTCAGTTTGGAGAACTTGTCGATGACATCGCTGATCGTGCCGGACGCGGTATCGGGGTTGCGCCCGGTCTTCTTCGTGGTGCCGGCTCCGACACGTGCCTTTTGTTCCGCCAGCTGTGCTTCCAGAGCAACGATCTGCCGCTCAAGGACCTTGGCCGAGGGCGCATCCCTGCTGACGGTGTTCAGCAAGGCTTTGTAACGGGTGCGGACCGATGCGAGCTGCTCCTCGATCGAGCCGATGATCGAAGATTCCATCGTAGCTAGCGCAGCCGGATCGATCGCCTGCTCGGTCTGCCGCAATTGCGACATCTGCTCGCGAACGCTCGCAAGGCGGTTTTCCGTACGCTGGACCTGCTTGTTGACCACATCGATGTACTGGTTGCGCGACTCTTCGGAGAGCCGATTCACCAGGTTCTCCGCAACGAGCAGGATGCCGTCCGTAATCTTCTTCGCATCTTCGGCGGTAAATGCGTAGACCTGCAGGGTGACGTTGCCGGTCGTCGAGTTGAAGCTGACGTTCACCATGTCCTGCCAATAACTGACAAACTCATCCAGCGGCTCCGCCCCCGCGATTTTATAGACAAAATCGATGCCATCGCGCGCATAAAGCTGGCGAACGTCCAGCCCAAGTTGATCGATCATGTCCTGTAGGACTTGCTTGGAGTGGATGTAGTCGGCCACGATATAGGAGTCGCCGGCCTGTGCGGATGTGCCCATCAACGTGCTCAGCCCGAGCGCGCCGAGCGAACTCTCGCTCGATCCACGCACTGCGAACTGCGATTCGACTTCATACTGCGGACTGGCGATGAACGCGAAATAAAGTCCGGTCAGGATTGTCGGAACGACAACGGCAAGGACGAAAGAGATAGCGGTCCAGTTGACCTTGCTCTTCTTCTTCATCGAAGAGAGGTTCGGCATCTCGAAGATCGACTTCGCCGAAAATTTCTTGTCCGCCCTGGCTGTCGCAGGCGGCAGTTCGTCGCCTTCGTCGAACTCGTCACGCTTCACTTTCGCGCCGGCAAATGCGGACGCTTCACGGATCAGACGCTGCTTCTGTCGTTCGGCACGGTGCATGATGCGGGCCTTCGCCATGTCCAGAAGATTGCTGGCTGGTGGCACAGCGCGCGTCTCTGCGTCCAGCTCCGGTGCTGCGGGCGGCGATTCATTCTTCACGTTGATACTCTCGCTGCTGTCAGCAATTACTTGTTAACTACCTGATCGCTTGGCAGTTTATGCGAACTGCTGATGCGTTACAAGGTCGCCCCAGTCTCATCTTTGGCGCGTCATTCCGGTCATATTATGACAGGTTGCGATGGCTTCGACCGTGTCCGTTTGTTCTCCGCCGCCGTCGCATGCCCAGCCGATGAATGCGGGGTTGGCAAAGGCGGCATCTGACGGCTGATTCGCCTTTCCGTAAACAAAAGGCGATCCGTCCGGCTGGGATAGTCGTCCTCCCGCTGCGCGCAGAACTGCGTCTCCGGCGGCCGTGTCCCACTCCATCGTCCGACCGAAGCGAGGATAGACGTCGGCCAGCCCCTCTGCGAGCAGGCAGAACTTCAGCGAAGAGCCAATGGAGCGGCGGTCGGTGACGCCACGTTCTTCGAGAAATGCCTCGGTTTTCGGATCGCCATGGGAGCGGCTGACCACGGCAGTCAGCTGTGCGCCCCGGGGCCGACAGGAAATCGTTTGCCGCCTCAAGATTGAGAAGTTAGGGCCGATCTCAAGCTTTTCCGCATGGTTTGCCGAACCGGAGTATGCGACCCCTAGCGCTGGTGCATAGACGACACCGGCGATGGGTATGCCGTCTTCAATCAGCGCGATGTTGACGGTGAACTCGTCGCGACGATCGATGAACTCCCGCGTGCCGTCGAGCGGATCGACGAGAAAAAAACGACCGGCGCCGATGTTCGGCACGCGGCCGGCGGCAACCGCCTCCTCGGCCACGACAGGGATGTCCGGGTAGGCGGCGGCAAGGTGCGACAGGATGATCGCCTCGGCGCGCTCGTCCGCCTCGGTCACGGGCGACTGATCGTCCTTGAAGGAAACCGTTGGCCCTGCGTGATAAACCTCAAGAATCGCCTTTCCCGCATCGAGTGCGGCAGCTTCAAGGCCATCGATCAGTCTGGCGGACAATGTCATGATTACCCATGTCGTTGGTTGGGGTAGATCCTTCAACCCGATCCGCTCCAGCTATGCAAGTCTTTTTGAATTGACGTCTGCGGCTGCGGAAGACAACGCGGTCGGCGCTCACAAGCGCAGTTCAGGGCTGTGGCAAGTTGTGCCGGCGCCGCCGCGACTGATGGAGCTTGCGCCAGGCGGGCCAGCGTGCGGTCCCCGGTTGACCGGTCGCATACCGTGGATTCCACGGTGTTCCATGGTCGTGGCCGTCGTGCTGTGCCGAATTTTCGGCTTACGGCCGGCTCAATCGTCAAATCCACCAAAAAAGCGAAGAAGTTCGAGGTTGTGCCATTTTAGGCTTCCCTTTTGATCGGAAAACAGTATGGATTCATGGCTATCCATGAGCCTGCCCAATGGGCTCACATAACAAGAGATGCGACCGTCAGGATCGCATCCAGGGGATCGAAAATGGAATATTTTGTGCAGCAGCTCATCAACGGGCTGACTCTGGGTTCTATCTATGGGTTGATAGCCATCGGCTACACCATGGTTTACGGCATCATCGGCATGATCAACTTCGCCCATGGCGATATCTTCATGCTGGGCGGGTTCGCTGCCCTGATCATCTTTCTCGTGCTCACCAGCATCTTTGTCGGTTTGCCGATCGTCATTCTTCTGCTGGTGATGATGGCGGCAGCGATGCTGACGGCCTCGTTGTGGAACTGGACCATTGAAAAGATGGCCTACCGGCCGCTTCGTGGCTCGTTCCGTCTCGCTCCGCTGATCACTGCCATCGGCATGTCGATCACGCTGTCGAACTTCATCCAGGTCACCCAAGGGCCGCGCAACAAGCCGATCCCGCCGCTGGTTTCGTCGGTTTACAACGTCTTCGGCATCTCGATTTCGCTGAAGCAGATCCTTATCATGATCCTGACGGTGAGCCTGCTGGCGATATTCTGGTATATTGTCAACAAGACAGCTCTCGGCCGCGCACAACGTGCCACCGAGCAGGACCGCAAGATGGCGGCCCTTCTCGGTATCGATGTCGACCGCACGATCTCCATCACCTTCGTCATGGGGGCTGCCCTCGCGGCGGTCGCAGGTACGATGTATCTGATGTATTATGGCGTGATCGTCTTCACCGACGGGTTCGTGCCGGGCGTCAAGGCGTTCACCGCGGCGGTTTTGGGCGGAATCGGCTCGCTGCCCGGCGCGGTGATCGGCGGGCTGCTGATCGGCCTGATCGAGTCGCTCTGGTCGGCCTATTTCACGATCGACTACAAGGATGTAGCGACGTTCTCGATCCTTGCCATCGTCCTGATCTTCAAGCCGTCCGGCATTCTCGGACGACCGGAAGTCGAGAAGGTATAATTTCCATGGCTACCATTTCCCACTCCAAAGAGAGCGCCGGCGGGAACCTGACGGCGCAGGCTCTGCGCGAGGGCTTTTATGCCGGTCTGATCGCTCTCGGCCTCTTCGTCCTGTTCGTCGGCCTGCAGACAACCCAGAACATCCGCAACGAGCTTGTTCTGAACCAGCGCTGGGGCTTGCTTGCGATTTTCGTCGCGGTCGCCGCGGTTGGCCGGTTCCTGGGGGTTGCCTACGTGCAGCCTTGGGTTGCTGCGCGCAAATCCGCCAAGGCTGCCGTTGTCGGGAAAGAGGTCCCCGAAGGCTTCCTGGCGCGCCACTTCAGCAAGATTGCCATTCTCGCGCTCATCCTGATGCCGCCTGTTGCCGTTTCGCTGCTAGGCGTGCAGGGTTCGCTGAAATGGGTCGACAACTTCGGCATCCAGATCCTCATCTACGTGATGCTGGCCTGGGGGCTGAACATCGTGGTTGGCCTCGCGGGCCTGCTGGATCTTGGCTACGTCGCCTTTTATGCCGTCGGTGCCTATTCCTACGCGCTGCTGGCGCAGCATTTCGGCTTCTCGTTCTGGATCCTGCTCCCGCTCGCCGGCATCCTCGCCGCCTGCTGGGGCGTAATTCTGGGCTTCCCGGTTCTGCGGCTCCGGGGTGACTACCTGGCCATCGTGACGCTCGCCTTCGGTGAGATCATTCGTCTGGTCCTTATCAATTGGACGGAGGTCACCAAGGGGACGTTCGGCATCTCGGGCATTCCCAAGGCGTCGATTTTCGGTATCTGGTCCTTCGACGTGAGCGCGGCCAACAACTTCGCCAAGGCCTTCGGCCTGCCGATGTCATCGGCCTACTACAAGATCTTCCTGTTCTACGTGATCCTGGCGCTGGCACTGCTGACCGCTTTCGTCACCATCCGCCTGCGCCGCATGCCGATCGGCCGTGCGTGGGAGGCTCTGCGCGAGGATGAGATTGCCTGCCGCTCGCTCGGCATCAACACCGTCACGACCAAGCTCACCGCCTTTGCGACGGGGGCGATGTTCGGCGGATTCGCCGGCTCCTTCTTTGCGGTGCGTCAGGGCTTCGTCTCGCCGGAGTCCTTCGTCTTCCTCGAATCGGCGATCATTCTTGCCATCGTCGTTCTCGGTGGCATGGGGTCGCTCATCGGCATCGCGGTCGCGGCCACCGTCATGGTCGGCGGCACAGAGTTGCTGCGCGAAATGACCTTCCTGAAATCGATCTTCGGTCCGGATTTCACCCCCGAACTCTATCGCATGCTGATCTTCGGCCTCGCCATGGTCGTGGTCATGGTCTGGAAACCCCGTGGCTTCGTCGGCAGTCGCGAACCGACCGCCTTCCTGCACGAGCGCAAGGCGGTGTCCGGCAGCTTTACCAAGGAAGGGCACGGCTGATGGCCCTCGAGACGAACGCAATGAACAACGATCCAATTCTCAAAGTCGAGCATCTGTCGATGCGCTTCGGCGGCCTGATGGCGATCAACGATCTGTCCTTCGAGGCGCGGCGCGGCGAGATCACGGCGCTCATCGGTCCCAACGGGGCCGGCAAGACAACCGTCTTCAACTGCATCACCGGCTTCTACAAGCCGACGATGGGCATGATCACGATGACACAGAAGTCGGGCAAGCGGTTCCTCCTGGAGCGGATGCCGGATTTCGAGATCACGCGCGATGCCAAGGTTGCCCGCACGTTCCAGAACATCCGCATGTTCTCCGGCCTCACGGTCCTGGAGAACCTGTTGGTCGCACAGCACAACATGCTGATGCGGGCGTCCGGCTACACCGTTCTCGGCCTGCTGGGGTTCAGCGGTTACAGGCGGGCCAAGGAACAGTCGATCGAGGTCGCCAAGCACTGGCTTGAGAAGGCCCATTTGCTCGACCGCGCCGACGACCCGGCCGGGGATCTGCCCTATGGCGCCCAGCGCCGTCTCGAGATTGCTCGTGCCATGTGCACGGGACCGGAGTTCCTCTGCCTCGATGAGCCGGCTGCGGGTCTCAACCCGCGCGAGTCGCTGGCCTTGAATGAACTGCTGCGGTCGATCCGCCATGATACCGGCACCTCGATCCTGCTGATCGAGCACGATATGTCGGTCGTGATGGAAATCTCCGACCATGTGATTGTCCTGGAATACGGCCAGAAGATTTCCGACGGGACGCCCGACGAGGTGAAGAATGATCCGAGGGTCATCGCGGCATATCTGGGCGTCGAGGACGAAGAGGTCGAAGAGGTGATCGAAGAGATCGAAGAAATCGAGCAGGGGGGACTGCAATAATGAGCGATACCCTCCTCAAGGTTCAGGGCGTCGAAACCTATTACGGCAACATCCGGGCGCTCGCCGGGGTCGACGTCGAGGTCAAGCGCGGCGAGATCGTCAGCCTGATCGGCGCAAACGGCGCAGGCAAGTCGACCCTGATGATGACCATTTGTGGCAGTCCGCAGGCGCGCACCGGCACCGTCACCTTCGACGGTCAGGACATCACCAGGCTGCCGACGCACGAGATCGCGCGCATGCGCATCGCCCAGTCGCCCGAAGGCCGGCGGATTTTTCCGCGCATGACCGTCTATGAAAATCTCCAGATGGGTGCTAGCCTCGACAATCTGAAGTTTTTCAAAGAGGACGTGGAGAAGATCTATGCCCTGTTCCCGCGCCTGAAGGAGCGCCAGGCCCAGCGTGGCGGCACGTTGTCGGGCGGTGAACAACAGATGCTGTCCATCGGCCGCGCGCTGATGGCGCGCCCCAAACTGCTTCTTCTCGACGAGCCCTCGCTTGGCCTCGCGCCACTGATCGTCAAGCAGATCTTCGACGCCATCAAGGTGCTCAACAAGGAGCAGGGCTTGACCGTGTTCCTGGTCGAGCAGAACGCCTTTGCCGCCCTAAAACTGTCGAACCGTGGTTATGTCATGGTCAATGGACGGGTGACGATGAGCGGATCGGGCAAGGAACTGCTGGCAAATCCGGAGGTCCGTGCCGCCTATCTCGAAGGTGGAAGGCATTGAGGATGAGCAAGCGCGTGTGCCCGGATCCGGCGGATCCGGACGTACATGCGCCAATTCAAGGCGTTGCAGCCGCCCTTGCGCATCAGAAGTGACGCGCGGCGTTGCAAGAGGAGTATGTGACATGCAGGGAATTCTCTACGAAGAGCCGTCGTTCATGCAGTTTCTCTTCGTCACCGTGATCATGGGCGGCTGGACGGCCTGGCGGACAGGAAAGAGCGTAGCGGAAAACTGGCACAACTACGGTACGCTGGTTTTCTACGTGCTCCTGCTCGGTATAGCGATCCGCTTCATCCACCACGCGTTGTTCGAAGGTAGCATGCTGACTTTTCAGTACTATTTCGTGGACACAGCCGTTCTTTTGTTGTTTGCTACGGCCGGATATCGCTACTACCGCACGAAGCAGATGGTCAATATCTACTACTGGCTCTACGAAAAGGCCTCGCCCTTCTCGTGGCGCGCAAAATAAGAGGGAACCCCACGCGCGGCGTGTAGGCGCCGGACGTGGAATAAAGACGCCGGCGCAATGATGGCGGGTATTGCGAACGGTCAACAATATGCCTGCCTAAACTTGGGAGTAACAAGATGAAGAAGTCTCTTTTGTCGGCTGTTGCTTTGGCAGCAATGGTCGCTTTCAGCGGCAATGCCTGGGCCGACATCCTGATCGGCGTCGGCGGTCCGTTGACCGGCCCGAACGCTGCGTTCGGTGCACAGCTTCAGAAGGGTGCCGAGCAGGCTGCTGCCGACCTCAATGCGGCCGGCGGCATCAACGGCGAGCAAATCAAGATTGTCCTCGGCGACGACGTTTCCGACCCGAAGCAGGGCGTATCGGTCGCCAACAAGTTCGTCGCTGACGGCGTCAAGTTCGTCGTTGGTCACTTCAACTCGGGCGTTTCGATCCCGGCTTCGGAAATCTACGCTGAGAACGGCATCCTGCAGATTTCGCCGGCGTCCACCAACCCGACCTACACCGAGCGCGGCCTGTGGAACACGTTCCGTACGTGCGGCCGTGACGACCAGCAGGGTGCGGTGGCGGGCGCATTCGTCGCTGCCAACTTCAAGGATGCCAAGGTTGCCGTTCTGCACGACAAGACGCCGTATGGCCAGGGTCTTGCCGACGAAACCAAGAAGGCGATGAACGAAGCTGGCGTAACCGAAGCGGTCTACGAAGGCGTCAATGTCGGCGACAAGGACTTTTCGGCTCTCATCGCCAAGATGAAGGAAGCCGGTGTGTCGGTGGTCTACTGGGGCGGCCTGCACACCGAGTTCGGCCTCATCGAGCGCCAGTCCGCCGACCAGGGCCTGAAGGCCCAGTTCATCTCGGGCGACGGTATCGTCTCGAACGAACTGGCGTCCATCGCCGGCGACGCCGTCAATGGCACGCTCATGACCTTCGCGCCCGATCCGCGCAAGAACCCGGCTGCAAAGGAAATCGTCGAGAAGTTCCGCGCGTCCGGTTTCGAGCCGGAGGCTTACACGCTCTACGCCTATGCTGCCGTTCAGGTCATCGCTGAAGGCGCCAAGGCTGCCGGCGGCACCGACGCGCAGGCCGTTGCCGAAGCCATCAAGTCCAAGGGGCCGTTCAAGACCGCCATTGGCGAGCTTGGCTTCGACGAGAAGGGCGACATCACCCGCCCGGACTACGTCCTTTACACCTGGAAGAAGGGTGAGGACGGCAAGTACAACTATTTCCAGAACGAATAGTCGTTTTGGCGGCACGGGCGGCGTGAAAGACCGCCCGGACCGGACTGAATTCCGGGCCCGGCGCTTGCGTCCGGGCTCTTTTCATGTCTGCTGGGGCGACAGGGAAAGCAGAGGACGGCATGAGCAAGGCACGCATACTGGTGACGCGGCGATGGCCTGAGGAGGTCGAAGCGGTTCTCGCCGAACGCTTCGAGGCGACCTTCAATCGCGATGATCGGCCGATGGACCAGTCCGCCCTTGCGGCGGCGCTGGCGCGATACGACGCCGTGCTGCCGACCGTTTCCGATCGTCTGCCGGCCGCCGTCTTCGAGCGACCGAAACTGACCGCAAAGATCATCGGCAACTATGGCGTCGGCTACAATCATATCGATGTGGCAGCCGCCTCCCGAACCGGCATCGTCGTTACCAACACGCCGGGGGTCCTGACCGATTGCACGGCGGATCTCGCCATGACGCTGTTGCTTGCCGTTGCCCGTCGTGCCGGCGAGGGCGAGCGCCAGGTGCGGGCCGGGGCGTGGAGCGGATGGTGTCCGACGCATATGATTGGCACGAAGGTCACGGGCAAAACGCTTGGCATCATCGGCTTCGGCCGGATCGGCAAGGCCATGGCCAAGCGCTGTCATTTCGGCTTCGACATGGATGTCGTCTTCTACAATCGCTCTCGAGTTGAGCCGGCGGAGGCGATGCGGTACGGCGCACGTCAGCTCGACAGCATCGAGGAGGTGCTGGCGGCAGCAGACTTCGTTTCGCTGCATTGCCCAGGCGGCGGGGCAAACAGCAATCTGATCGATGCGGCGAGGCTTTCGGCGATGAAACCGTCCGCCTTCCTGATCAACACGGCGCGCGGCGATGTGGTGGACCAACCGGGGCTGATTGCAGCGCTTTCCAATGGACACATTGCGGGGGCGGGTCTCGACGTCTACGCTGCGGAGCCCCAGGTGCCCGACGCGCTGCGCGCCATGGAGAATGTCGTGCTGCTGCCGCATCTCGGCAGTGCAACGGCCGAAACGCGTCGCGCTATGGGGATGAAGGTGGTGGAGAATGTCACTGCCTTCTTCGATGGGCGGGAGCCGCCGGACCGGGTTGCCTGATGCAGCCGTCCCGGCGCCATTGTGCTCCAAGGCGTCTGGTCGTTGATTGCTTGAACGCGCGTCCGACGTTGATAAGGGCGCGCGCTGTCTTGCCTGTCAGGGTGGTGGTCCATCTTGGGACGAGCGCACGGGTTTTGTCGCTTTTTAGCGTTCGTATTAGCCGAATATGAAATTCACCCAGTTATGTTCACCGGCGAAATTGCGGAGAATGTAATGTTTCTGGACGTTTGGCGACAGACAGCGCTGGGAGGGGACCGCTTCACTCTTGTGAGGGCTGGCCTAGCGACGCTCGTGGCCTACGGGTTGCTGGGGGCGGCCGTGCTCGCAACAGCGATCCACCTGATCTTGAGCGCGCTCCATGTGCCGTTCCATCTGCTGCCGCTGGCCGAGCCGAGCCTCGTTTCCCAAGGGCCGGCTCCGTCGATGTTGATGGCCACCAGCGTCGCCGCGTTGGTCGCGACGCTCTTCGGCCTCGGCGTCAGCAGTCTCTATCGCATGCGTGTCGCGCTTGATCAGGGTCCGCTCAGTTCCGGTGCCGATATGGTGAAGCCCGACGCTTTGGTCGAAGCGATTTCCGGGTCGGAAGCTTATCGGTTCATGGTGCTCTTTCAGGTGAAGCATTTTGCGTTCATCGCCAGCCGATATGGCGACAATGCCGCGAATGGCGCGACACGACGGGTTATGGAAGATCTGTCTCGCACCTTTTGCGCTCCGCACGCGATCAGGCGACGCGCCGGCGGCGAATTCCTCGTGATGGCAACATCCCAGCGCCATGACGACTGTATCCTGCTTGTGGAGGAGGTCCGCCGTTCTGTCGCGGCACGAACGATCGCTACGGCAGGAAAGGAACTGGCCGTTGCGCTATCGGCGACCGTCGCGGAGATTGTGCCGAACATGCCGGCTTCCCTGGCGCTGGAGGCCGCGCGGCGGGCGGCGGACCATGGCAGGGATACGGCCTGCGAACATACGGTCCTTGCCTTCGAGGGACATGCGAAGGTGTGGAACTGCTGAAATCTGCTGGGCGTGTATCGCTGGTGCTGGCCGTCTGTTGGTCGGACCGGGACCGTTTGAAGAAGAGTGGTCCCACGAACCGCACCTTTCGGGTACGCCAGTCTTCGCCCTGGCGAAACCTATCCCGAATGTTGCCGATCGTCAGACCGACTGCAGCGCTTCGGGATCGTTGACCTGCACCAACCGGCCGCGCACGCTGACGCCATACCGCTTCAGATGCGAGAACGCACGCGACAACGCTTCCGGTGCAAGCCCCAGCTTCCCGGCCAACAGGTTCTTCTGATAGGGAAGGCGGAAGCTGACATTGCGCGAGCCCTGCGGACATTGCTTCTTGAGATAGTGCGCCACCCTCTGCGGGGCGGTGTGGAGACGGTCATCGGCAAGGGTAGAAAGGCTTCCGGCGAACTGGCCGGACAGTCCCGCAGCCAGCGCGAGTGCAAGATCCGGTTTTCGGGCGGCGAGTTCCCGGACCCGCTGCAGGCTGAACTGGACGATCTTGACGCTGTCGGTCGCCTGGGCGCTGGCACAATAGGCGTGGCCATGCAAACAGGCGCTCGCGCCAATCAGGTCGCCGGGTTCATGGACCAGAAGATCCACTTCACGGCCCAACGGGGAAAGGTGGAAGCTGCGGACGTAGCCGCTCAGCACGCAATAGAGCGTGTCGGCAAGGTCCCCTTCGCGAAACAGTACCTGTCGCGGTCCGATCGTTCGTACAGTGGCAATTTCGAGCATGGCCGACAATGTATCCAGTTCGAGCCTGGACAACAGCGGCAGCCCCATCAGTGTTTCGCGCTCCCAGGCGCTCGGCCTCATTATCCTGTTCATCGCCTTCACACCGCCTCTTCCCCAAATTATTCGACGGGAGGGGTTGTGTTTGAACAACACGACCCATCTCTCGATGTAGGAGAGATGGTAATGCGCGTTTTCCGGGCCTTCGTTGATTTCGGTCAAATAATCACGAGGTTCTAATAAAGCCGGAGGACGAGGAAAAGCCGGGTGAACTTGCCACCCGGATCTCTAACCTCAGGTTTCGATGGCCTCACTCTGCCGCGAGCGGCGAACGGTGCACGACGCTGAGCGGCTTTTTGCCGGATGCGCGCTCCTTCTCCAGCGCTGCCACCCGATCCTCCAGGGCGTCGACCGTCCTTGCTGCTTCGTTCGCCGTTCGCGTCAGCGCTTCGTTGTCGAGGGGCAGGGTCTCCTCGTCCTTCGAGCCGACGAGGCGGCCGAAAAGCCTTGCCAGAAGCCGCGAGAGGTCATCCATGATCAGGAAAAAGGACGGCACGACCACCAGCGAGAGAACGGTGGAGACGATGATGCCGCCGATCACCGCAATCGCCATGGGGGCGCGGAAGGTGCCGCCTTCGCCGACGCCGAGTGCCGACGGCAGCATGCCGGCCGACATCGCGATCGAGGTCATGATGATTGGCCGGGCACGCTTGCGTCCCGCCTCGACCATGGCCTCCAGACGGTCCATGCCGCGATGCATCATCTCGATCGCGAAATCGACCAGCAGGATGGCGTTCTTCGTCACGATGCCCATCAGCATCAGGATGCCGATGAGAACGGGCATGGAAAGGGAGTTCTGCGTCAGGATCAGGCCCGCAGCCACGCCGCCGATTGCCAGCGGCAGCGAGAACAGGATTGTGAAAGGCTGGATGACGTCCTTGAACAGCAGGATCAGCACCATCAACACCAGCAGAAGGCCAAGCAGCATGGCGTTGCCGAAGCTCTGGACCATTTCGGCCTGGATTTCGGCGTCGCCGCTTTCCTGGAAGCGCACGGTTTCAGGCATGTTGATGCTGTTGGCGATCTCCCTGAAACGGGCGGTCGCCGTATCCAGTGCCACACCCGGCTTCAGATCGGAGCCGATAGAGACGACCCGGCTGCGGTCGAAGCGCTTGATCGAACTGGGGCCTTCCGAGTAGTCGATGTCGGCCACCGACGACAACGGCACGACCTGCCCGCTTGCCGTCTTGATCTTCAGGTTGCGGATTGCGCCGAGATTGCCGCGGAATTCGCGGTCAACCTGCACCCGGATGGGGATAAGACGCCCATCGAGCGACATCTTGCTCAGCTGTGAATCGATGTCGCCGATCGTGGCGACGCGGATCACTTCGGCGATCTGTGCGGTGGTGATGCCGAGGCGGGCCATCCTGTCGTCGTGCGGCCGGACCTGTAGTTCGGGCCGGGGCAGCGAGCCTTCGGAGCTCACGTTCGACAGCAGCGGGTCGGCCCGCAGCTTCGCCTCGAGCATGGCGACCACCTTGTTCAGATCCGCTTCGTTGTTGGAGAGCAGGTTGAACGTCAGGTCACGCTCGGCGCGGTCGTTGAGCTTGATGATGCGGATATCGGGGATGTCGCGGACCGCCGCGAAGATGTCCTTCTCGACGTCCCATTGTGGCTTGATACGGCCGGCCGGGGGCAGCTTCGGGAGGTGCTGGCCGATCAGCGGTAGGCGGCCGAGGACGTCGTTGACGATCTTGTTGACGAGCGAATGATCGCGCTTCTCCAGCATGACCGTCACCGACGCGCGGCGCAGCTCAAGATCGCCCTTCGGCGAGGAACCGCCCAACACGAAGATATCGCTCACGCCGTCGATGGCCTTCACCCGCTCGACGATTTCCGACGTTGCGCGGTCTGTGTCCTCCAGCATGGCATCGGGAGGGAGTTCGACCGACATGACGACGCGCGAGGCATCCTCCGGCGGCATGAAGCTGCCGGGGACGGTGAAGAGCAGCATCACCGAGCCGACAAGGAAAGCGATGGCTCCAACAAGCGTGGCGTAACGGCCATACCAGTGCCTGGTCGTCACCGTCACGAGCCAGGTGTAGCCGCGCATAAAGGTGCTGTCCTTCTCCTCGCCGTGGCCGTCGGCGTCGCTGGAGCGCATCAGGTAGGCCGCCATCACGGGCGTGATCAGGCGGGCCACCATCAGGGAGAAGAACACGGCGACGGCAACCGTGAGGCCGAATTGGATGAAGTACTGTCCCGGGATCCCCGGCATGAAGGACACCGGGACGAACACCGCGATGATCGTGAACGTGGTGGCGATCACCGCAAGGCCGATTTCGTCGGCGGCTTCGATCGCGGCGCGGTAGGGCGTCTTGCCCATCTTGATGTGGCGGGCGATGTTTTCGATCTCGACGATCGCGTCGTCGACCAGGATGCCGGTCGCGAGCGTCATGGCGAGGAAGCTGACGAGGTTGAGCGAAAAGCCCAGAAGCTCCATCACGTAGAAGGTCGGTATCGCCGAGAGCGGCAGCGCGACGGCCGAGATCAACGTCGCGCGCCAGTTGCGCAGGAAGAGCAGCACGACGATGACCGCCAGGATCGCGCCTTCCATCAGCGTGTGGATCGCCGCTTCGTAGTTGCCGTAGGTGAAGTAGACGGCATCGTCGATAAGGCTGATGGCAACGTCGGGGTTCTTCTCGCGCACCTTGACAAGGGCCTTGTCGACGGATTCGGCAACCGTCACCTCGCTGGCGCCCTTCGATCGGAAGACGGCGAACGTTACGACCGGGGTGCCGTTGAAGCGGGAAAAGGAACGGGGCTCCTCGTAGGTGTCGGTGATCCGGCCAAGCTCGGACAGGCGGACGAAGCGCCCATTCGGGAGCGCGATCATCGTGGCTCCCAGCTTTTCGACCGAGCGGGCGTCGCCGAGGACACGGATGGCCTGCTCGGCGCCGGCGATCTGGCCGCGGCCAGAACCGACATCCGCGTTCATGCTGCGCAGTTGCCGGTTCACATCGGCGGCGGAAATGCCGAAGGACTCCAGCTTGTCGGAGTTCAGGTCGACCAGCACCTCCCGATCGGCGCCGCCGAAGCGGTCAATCTTGCCGACACCCGGCTGCCCCTGCAAGGCGCGCTTGATGGTGTCGTCGACGAACCAGGACAGTTCCTCGAGGGTCATGTTGGGCGAGGAGACTGCAAACGTCTGGATCGCCTGGCCTTCGACGTCGATCTTGGTCACCACCGGCTCGTCAACCGATGCCGGAAGGTCGTTGCGCACGCGGTCGATCGCATCCTTGACGTCCTGCAGCGCCTGGTTTGTCGGCACCTCGATCTTGAACAGAACGGATGTCACCGAGCTGCCGTCGGTGACCGTCGAGAGGATGTCGTCGACGCCGGAGATGCCGGCCACCGCGTCCTCGATCTCTTTGGTCACCTGGAGTTCGAGTTCGGCAGGTGCTGCACCGCTCTGGGTCACCGTGATCGCTATGACCGGAACGTCAATGTTGGGAAAGCGGGTGATCGGCAGCGAATAGAAGGATTGCAGCCCGACGACGATCAGCAGGAAAAAGGCAAGCAACGGCGCGATCGGATTGCGAATGGACCAAGCAGAAAAGTTCATGTTGCAGATGTCCTATCCCAGAGATCGCCCGCACTGGTTTCGATTGTGTGCTCGTCTAAAGCGCGCCGGTCTTGAGTTTCGCTTCCCGCGCCTTGGGTTTTCGGTTTCTTGCATGTCCGAGCCCCGAAAGCGTCGCCACCTTCGGGGCGGATGCCTCAGTTCGCAGCCACCGGTGCGACGGCCTTCACCGGCCTCACCCTGTCGCCGTCGCGGACATACGCGCCAGCCTTGGCAACGACTTCGTCGCCGACGGCAAGGCCGCTCGCGATTTCGATCACCTGGCCGTCCTGGATGCCGGTTTCCACCTTCACCAGTTTGACGATACCGTTTTCAACCTTACGCGCAACGGTGCCGTCGCGCGAGGTGGTTACCGCGGAAAGCGGGAGAACGACTCCCTTCTTCTCCTGCGTGATGATCTCGGCGCTGGCAAACATGCCGACACGCGCCTTTTCCGGTTCGTCCAGCTTGATGTAAACGCGGCCGAGGCGGGTGTCGTTGCTCAGCGTCGGCTCGACCAGGCGAATGTGCCCGGTGAGCTTTGCCGCGCCGCCGGCCAGCGTCACGGTTGCCGGCTGGCCCACGGCCAGCTTGAGGATCGACGCCTCGGATACGTCCGCCTTCAACTCGATTTCGCCGTCACGAATGATCGAGAACAACGGCTGGCTGGCACCGATCGCGATTGCGCCGATCTTGGCACTTCGCGCGGAGACCACGCCCGATACAGGTGCCTTGACGGCGGTGCGGGCGAGTTTCAGGTCGATGTCGGCGAGCTGAGCGTCCATGACCCTGATTTCTGCCTTCGAAACGGAAATGGCCTGCTCGGCCGAGGTCACACGCGAAACGGCGGCTTTGGCAGCGGCGGTCGCCTGGTCGAAAGTCGCCTGGGAAGTTGCGCCTGACTTGACCAGTTTGTCCGCGCGCTCGCGCGCCTTGTCGGCTTCCTCGGCGTTCGCCTTCGCTTCGATCAGTTGCGCTTCGATCTGCGCCAGAGAGGCTTCGGCCTTTGCGCGCATTGCCACCAACTGGCTCTTCGTCAAAACCAGCGCATCATCGTTCAGGGTCGCGAGCGTGTCACCTTCCTTCACCCGGTCGGCGACCTCGGCGCCAAGGGAGCGGATGGAGAGACCGTCAACCAGCGGCGACACATAGACTTCCTCGACGGGCTGCATCGTGCCGGTGGCGATTACCCGATCGACGATGATGCGTTCTTCCGCAGCGGTGACAACAATTGCCGGCAAGTTTTCGACCTGCTCTGCGGGTTGGCCGGGAGCGACGTCGGCCGCGCGGAGACCTGACGCGCCGACGACGGTCGACACGGCGGCGGAAAGGCAGAGAATGTACTTTAGTCCACGCGCCATGGGCCGACCTTCTCGATGCAAGCTAATTCGCAACTCGCGCCGGGGTTTCTTGGTATGAACGAGCGCGCATTCTCCCAGATTGGCCCGACGCTGCGTTCAGTCATCGCACGTCCAGCGGCCTGCGTGGCCGGGTTCCAAGCTGCGCGGTCTATGTAATGAGATGGTCTCCGCCTTGCAAGGCGCCATACAGCATGGTGCCTCCATATTCTCCATCGAGCGTTGTCGCCGTGCAACAGATGGAGGGTGCCGGCATGGGGCACCGGCTGACGAGGCAGGCGCGCGAAATTGACGCCGCGCGCCTGCGTTGCTGTCTGGTCAGGGCTACTTCAGCGCTTCGTCGCTGATCTCGTGCGTCCAGGCACCTTCCGGCTCCTTGGAGATGACCGGATCCGAGCCGCCCGCCAGCAGCGAAGCGACGGTGCGCTTGTAGTCGGCCTCGTCGAGCGCGCCGTTCGAGCCGGCGGTGAGCTTGGCGACCTCGCCCATCATGCGCTTCTGATGGGTCTCGGTCTGGGCGCCGGTGGCATCGTTCTCAAGCACGATCTCGGCGGCGTCATCCGGGTTTTCCTCGGCCCACTTCCAGCCCTTCATCGAGGCGCGGACGAACTTGACCATCTTCTCCTTGAAAGCCGGATCCTTCAGCTTGTCGTCCAGCACGTAGAGGCCGTCTTCCAGCGTCGCGACGCCCTGATCCTCATACTTGAAGGTGACGAGGTCCTCCGGCTTGATGCCGGCGTCGATCACCTGCCAGTACTCGTTATAGGTCATGGTGGAGATGCAGGCGGCCTGCTTCTGGATCAGCGGATCGACGTTGAAGCCCTGCTTGAGGACGGTGACGCCCTCCGGCCCGCCATCGGTCGGGATCTTCAGCTGGCTCATCCACGACAGGAACGGATATTCGTTGCCGAAGAACCAGACGCCGAGTGTCTTGCCCTTGAAGTCCTCCGGCCCCTTGACGCCGGATTCCTTCAGGCAGGTCAGCATCATGCCGGACTTCTTGAACGGCTGGGCGATGTTGACGAGGGGGACGCCCTTTTCGCGGGTGGCAAGGGCAGAAGGCATCCAGTCGACGATGACGTCGGCGCCACCGCCGGCGATCACCTGCGCGGGGGCGATGTCGGGACCACCCGGCTTGATCTCGACGTCAAGGCCTTCCTCCTCGTAGAAGCCCTTGTCCTTTGCCACGTAGTAGCCGGCGAATTGCGCCTGGGTAACCCATTTCAGTTGCAAGGTGACCTTGTCGGCAGCCTCGGCCTGGAAGGCAGCCAGCGAGAAGGCACTTGCCATCAGCAGCGATGCAATCGTTTTTTTCATAGCGGTTCCCTCATTATTTTCATTATTACGCCTGCCCACCGCGGACAGACGGATGCCAGAAGGTGACAGCGCGCTCGACGAGCGCCACCGCCCCGTAGAAGAGCGAGCCTGCGAGCGCGGCGACCGCGATCTCGGCCCAGACCATGTCGACATTCATGCGGCCCACTTCCGTGGAAATCCGGAAACCCATGCCGACAATGGGCGTTCCGAAAAACTCGGCGACGATGGCGCCGATCAGCGCCAGGGTGGAGTTGATCTTGAGGGCATTGAAGATGAAAGGCCAGGCGGCGGGAAGCCGCAACTTGACCAGGGTCTGCCACCAGCTTGCCGCATATGTGCGCATCAGGTCGCGCTCCATGTGGCTGGCCGCGGCAAGGCCGGCGACGGTGTTCACCAGCATCGGGAAGAAGGTCATGATGACGACGACGGCGACCTTCGACTGCCAGTCGAAGCCGAACCACATGACCATGATCGGGGCGACGCCGATCACCGGCAGCGCGGAAACGAAATTGCCGAGCGGCAGCAGGCCCTTCTGCAGGAAGGGCGAGCGGTCGATCAGGATCGCGACAAGGAAGCCGAGGCCGCAGCCCAGCGCATAGCCGGTGATGACGGACTTCAGGAAGGTCTGCCGGAAGTCCGCCCAGAGGGTGGGGAGCGAGTTGATCAGCCGGGACCAGATCGCGCTCGGTGCCGGCAGCAGCACCGATGGGATCCCAAAACCCCGCACGATGCCCTCCCACAGCACCAGAATGGCGATGCCGAAAAGGAGGGGAACGGCCAGACGCGCCGCCCGCTGCGTGGCATGGTCCTGGAACTGCTGGCGCACCAGCCATTCGTTGAAGGCCCAGGCGGCGAGCCAGAAGGCGACGGCGGAGAGGAGCGGGGCGTAGTTCATGCACGAGCTCCCATGCGTCTGAGAACGGCCGAATGGGCAATGCCGACGATGATGACGAGGAGGGCGGCAACGGCCGCCGCCATGAACAGCGCCGCCCAGATCTGCACCGTCTGCCCGTAGTAGGAGCCGGCGAGCAGGCGGGCACCGAGACCGGCGACGGCGCCGGTCGGCAGTTCGCCGACGATCGCACCGACCAGCGAGATTGCCACCGCCACTTTCAGCGAGGTGAAGAGGTAGGGCATCGAGGCGGGCCAGCGCAGCTTCCAGAACGTCTGCGAGGGCGAAGCGTTATAGGTGTGCATCAGGTCCAGCTGGATCTGCTCGGGGCTGCGCAGGCCCTTCACCATGCCGACGACGACCGGGAAAAAGCTGAGATAGGTCGAGATCAGCGCCTTCGGCAGCAGGCCGGAGAGGCCGACCGCGTTGAGCACGACGATGATCATCGGCGCGATGGCAAGAATCGGGATGGTCTGGCTGGCAATGACCCAGGGCATCAGCGAGCGGTCCATCGCCCGGTTGTGGACGATGCCGATCGCCAGCAGGATGCCGAGCACCGTGCCCATGGCGAAGCCCAGCAGCGTCGCCGACAGCGTCACCCAGGCGTGGTAGACGAGGCTGCGCTTGGAGGTGATCGGCTTGTCGACCGTGGTGTCCCAAAGCTCGGCTATGACCTGATGCGGCGCCGGCAGCACGGGACGCTCCTGTGCCATCGTCTTCGGCAACAGTTCGGAAAACGTGATCGTCGTGCCGTTGCGCGCGGCCGTATCGCGCTCGAACGGCGCGTTGAGGTAGGCGGCGGCGACGTACCAGAGCGCGATGATTGCGACGACAACGGTGCCGATGGGGATGAGGCGATCCTTGAGAAAGCTTTGCTGTTCCATCGTCAGCTCCGTTGCGCCGCAGGCATCAGCATCAGCCCCATCGCGAGCACGCCGAGTCCTACGCCGGCCAGTTGGGTGTTGCTCAGCCGTTCGCCGAAGACGACGAAGGCGATGACGTTGATCAGCAGCAACTGCGCGATGGCCGACGCCGAGATCGCCAGCCCCAGCCCGCCCTCACGCATCAGCCGCACCATCATCAGGTTGCCGACGCAATAGAGAAACAGCGAGAAGACGAGCATCAGGACATTGCTGTTCGACACGTAGGCGCGCGACGCGGTGGCGGCCGAAAGAAACACCGCCATCGAGCCGGCCAGCCAGAGGAGGAATTGCGGGTTCATTACCGGTGATCCTCATAGCTGTGCCCCGCGCGCAAACCTTCGCGGACGCGATGGGCGATCGCCAGGAATTCCGGCGTCTCGCGGATGTCGAGCGGGCGCTCCTTCGGCAGCGTCGACTCGATGACGTCGGTGACACGGCCGGGGCGGGGGCTCATCACCACGATCCGGGTGGAGAGATAGACGGCCTCCGGAATCGAGTGGGTGACGAAGCAGATGGTCTTGTTTGTGCGTTCCCAAAGCTTCAGCAGCGCCTCGTTGAGGTGGTCGCGGACGATTTCGTCGAGCGCGCCGAACGGCTCGTCCATCAGGAGCAGATCGGCGTCGAAGGCGAGCGCGCGGGCGATCGAGGCGCGCTGTTGCATGCCACCGGAGAGCTGCCAGGGGTATTTGCGGCCGAAGCCGGCAAGGTTGACGAGATCGAGCGTGCGGTCGATCCGTTCCTTCCGTTCGGCCGCCGAATAGCCCATGATCTCCAGCGGCAGGGCGATGTTCTTTTCGATCGTGCGCCAGGGATAGAGCGCGGCCGCCTGGAAGACGTAGCCATAGGCACGCTTGTGGCGCGCTTCTTCCGCCGTCATGCCGTTGACGGTGATCGTGCCCGCTGTCGGCTTTTCCAGGTCGGCGATGACGCGCAGGAACGTGGTCTTGCCGCAGCCGGAGGGGCCGATGAAGGAGACGAAGTCGCCCTTCTCGACCGTGAGGTTCACGTCTGAAAGCGCATTCACCGGGCCGTCGGCGGTCTCAAAGGTCAGGCCGAGATTCGTTGCGCAGACGACGGAGGATGCGGATGCCTTGTTCATTCCTGTGCCCTCGGTGGCGCTGGCGGAACCAGACTGCATGCCTGTCGGGCGCATTGCAATCGGCATTGTCTTCATGGCTAGATCGGACACGGGACTTCACACTCGATTGTTGGAGGAAGGGCGATGGATAGACGTGAAAAGGCGACCTGCCGCGTCATTCGTCCTGGCGGCGCCTATGACGGCAAGCAGGGTCTTTCGTATTTCGAGGGGATCGCGCGCGAGACGGTCGGCTCGACCGGCATCTGCATGCACCTGCTGACGATCCCGCCGGGTGCGCGCGCGAGGGCGCACCTGCATGAAAGCCACGAGACGGCGATCTACGTGCTCTCCGGCGAGGCGCACACCTGGTATGGCGAGCGGCTGGAAGAGCACGTCGTCGTCAGGGCCGGCGAGATGTTCTACATCCCCGCTGGCGTGCCGCACCTGCCGGCGAACCTCTCCGACGTGCCGTGCTCGGCGGTCATCGCCCGGACCGATCCGCACGAGCAGGAGAGCGTCGTGCTCTTGCCGGAGCTGGACGGGCTGGTGACGGGCAAAACGGAATCCTGACGTGCCCTCCCTGCCTTCAGGCTGTCGCACAGACGGCATGCGAGGAGGGCAGCGACATCGTCCGGCGAGAATTCCCCCTCTGCCCTGCCGGGCATCTCCCCCACAAGGGGGGAGAAGACTCGGGGCGGCGCCGTGGCGTGGCCCCTCCCCCTTGTGGGGAGGGGTTGGGGAGGGGAATTGCCCGGCGATGAAGGCAGGCCGCATAAATCGCATCACACCCCGCTTGCCGGAATGCCGCTGCGCTGCACCTTGCGGGGGGCCGTCACTTCCTTCCAGGTCGACAGGGCTGTCGAGACGGCGGGGAAGGGATCGCGGCGGACGAACTCGCCGTGGCCTTCCTGCGTCTTGACCGTCGCCTCCTCGATGGCGACGACCCCGCGGGTCAGCGTGTAGCGCGGCAGGCCCGTCACCTCCTTGCCTTCGAAGACGTTGTAGTCGATCGCCGACTGCTGGCTCTTGGCGGAGATCGTCTTCGACCGCTTCGGATCCCAGACGACGATGTCAGCATCGGCACCGACGAGGATGGCGCCCTTCTTGGGGTAGATATTGAGGATCTTGGCGATGTTGGTCGAGGTCACCGCGACGAACTCGTTCATGGTGATCCGGCCGGTGTTGACGCCGTGGGTCCACAGCATCGGCATCCGGTCCTCGAGCCCGCCAGTTCCGTTCGGAATCTTGGTGAAATCGCCGACGCCGAAGCGCTTCTGTTCGGTGGTAAAGGCGCAGTGGTCGGTGGCCACCACCTGCAGCGAACCAGAGGCAAGCCCGGCCCAGAGCGAATCCTGATGCTGCTTGTTGCGGAAGGGGGGCGACATGACGCGGCGGGCGGCATGGTCCCAGTCCTTGTTGAAGTATTCGCTCTCGTCGAGGGTCAGGTGCTGGATGAGCGGCTCGCCGTAGACGCGCATGCCCTTCTGGCGGGCACGCCGGATCGCCTCGTGCGCCTGCTCGCAGGAGGTATGGACGATATAGACCGGACAGCCGGCCATGTCGGCGATCATGATGGCGCGGTTGGTGGCCTCGCCTTCGACCTCGGCGGGGCGAGAATAGGCGTGCGCCTCAGGGCCGTTGTTGCCGGCGGCCAGGAGCTTAGCCTGCATCTGCGCCACCACGTCTCCATTCTCGGCATGGACGAGCGGCAGGGCGCCGAGTGCGGCGCAACGCTGGAAGGAGGAGAACATCTCGTCGTCGTCCACCATCAGCGCGCCTTTGTACGCCATGAAGTGCTTGAAGGTGTTGATGCCCCTGTCCCTGACGACGGTCTCCATCTCGTTGAAGACCTGCTCGCTCCACCATGTGATCGCCATGTGGAAGGAATAGTCGCAGTTCGCCCGCGTCGACTTGTTGTCCCACATCTGAAGCGCTTCCAGCATGGACTGGCCGGGCGAGGGGAGCGCGAAATCGACGACCATCGTCGTGCCGCCGGCGAGCGCCGCGCGCGTGCCGCTCTCAAAGTCGTCGGAGGAGTAGGTGCCCATGAAGGGCATTTCCAGGTGGGTGTGCGGGTCGATCCCGCCCGGCATGATATAACAGCCGGAAGCGTCCAGCACCTCGTCGCCGGAAAGATTCGGGCCGATTGCGACGATCCTGCCGCCCTCGATCTTGACGTCTGCCTTGTAGGTCAGGTCGGCGGTAACGACGGTGCCGCCCTTGATGACTGTGCTCATTATCTCTACCCTCGCAATTGTGTATTGACGGCAAGATGCCACGACGAAAAAGGGCGGCGCTTTCGCACCGCCCGTTGTTTCACTCCACGATCCCCGCCGTTTCGATCACCGCGTGGAACAGCACGTCGGCACCGGCACTGGCCCATTCCCGGGAAATATCCTCCGCCTCGTTGTGGGACAGGCCGCCGACGCATGGGCACATGATCATCGTCGAGGGCGCGACCTTGGCCGCCCAGCAAGCATCGTGGCCGGCGCCTGAGATGATGTTCATGTGGCTGTAGCCGAGGTCTTCGGCCGCCTTGCGCACCGTGGAAACGAGCGTCGGGTCGAACGTGACGGGGTCGAAATGGCCGACCGCTTCGACGGAACAGCCCACGCCCAGCGCCTCGCAGATCTTTGCCGCTTCCGCTTCGATCGTCGCGCGCATGCCGTCGAGCTTCGCCTGGTCCGGCGAGCGGATGTCGACGGTGAAGACGACCTTGCCGGGAAGCACGTTTCGGGAGTTGGGGGAGAAAAAGACCTGGCCGACGCCGCCGACACAGCCCGGCTGGTTCTTCATCGCCACGGCCTGCACCATCTCGATGATGCGCGACATGGCAAGCCCGGCATTGACGCGCATGTTCATCGGCGTCGAGCCGGTGTGCGCCTCGCGGCCGGTCAGCGTGAACTCGAGCCACCACAGGCCCTGGCAGTGGGTGACGACGCCGATCTGCTTGTTCTCCGCTTCGAGGATCGGCCCTTGCTCGATGTGATACTCGAAATAGGCGTGCATCTTGCGCGCGCCGACCTCCTCGGCGCCGACCCAGCCGATGCGCTTGAGTTCGTCGCCGAAGGTCTTGCCATCCGGATCCTTGCGGGAATAGGCGTAGTCTAGGTCCAGCGCTCCGGCGAAAACACCCGACGCGAGCAGGGCGGGCGCAAAGCGCGCGCCTTCCTCGTTGGTCCAGTTGGTGACGACGACCGGATGCTTCGTCTTGATGCCGAGGTCGTTCATCGAGCGGATGACCTCAAGGCCGGACAGCACGCCGAGCACGCCGTCAAATTTGCCGCCGGTCGGCTGGGTGTCGAGGTGCGAGCCGATGTAAACGGGCAGTGCGTCCGGATCGGTGCCGGGGCGGGTGGCGAACATCGTGCCCATCTTGTCGACGGCCATGCTCATGCCGGCGGCTTCGCACCAGCGCTGGAAAAGCCTGCGCCCCTCGGCATCCGCGTCGGTCAGGGTCTGGCGGTTGTTGCCGCCGGCAACGCCGGGACCGATCTTCGCCATTTCCATGAGACTATCCCACAGGCGGTCGGCATTGACGCGCATGTTCTCGCCGGGTGCGGCCATGTCACTAGCTCCCAATATTTGACGCGAACTTCTTGCGAAGGCCGCCTATGTGTTCCCGCCGGACAATGGGGCGCGATTTGTTTTTGTGCGCCTCCGAACAGCCGTTGCGTTTGAAGCGCAACTCGCCGATAATTTGACCGGTTGGTAAACATTACAGCTTCCATTGCGGCACTCAAGTCGAAAAAATGAAAAGCCGCGGGCTTGGCCCAGAAAAATGGCGTGGGCTAAACTGGTGATTTTGACTGCACTTTTCTGTTCGGGCAAAAGCTGAGAGGCAAGATGGTTCTACCGAGAGCGGCGAAGACACAGCGGCGCACGCGAATTCAGGAGGAAAAGGAAGAGCGAATCCTGGAGGCCGCGCTGGAAGTGTTCTCGCTGCATGGCTATCGGGGTGCCACGGTCGATCAGATCGCCGAGGTTGCCGGCATGTCGAAGCCGAACCTGCTCTATTATTTCCGCACCAAGGAGGCGATGCACCGCGCGCTGATTACGCGCGTGCTGGACACCTGGCTGGACCCCCTTCGCGAGTTTGACGCAGCGGGGAACCCGGTCGCGGAAATCCGCAGCTACATCCGCCGCAAGCTTGAGATGGCGCGGGATTTTCCGCGCGAAAGCCGGCTCTTCGCCAACGAGGTCCTGCAGGGCGCGCCCAACATCGAGGACGAGTTGAAAGGACCGCTCAAGGCGCTCGTGGACGAGAAGGCGGCTGTGATCCTGGCCTGGGCCAAGGCAGGCAAGATCGCGAAATGCGATCCCTATCACCTGATCTTTTCGATCTGGTCGACGACCCAGCACTATGCCGACTTCGATGTGCAGGTGCGCGCGGTGTTGGGGCAGGACCAGGCGGATGATGGTCGCTTCGAGGATGCCGCGCGCTTTCTCGAGCAGCTCTTCATCGGCGGCTTGCAGGTGCGGGATCAGGCTTCCTGAGCCCCCGGGACCGCTTCAGCCATGGAATACGGCGATCCGGTTGCGGCCCTCGGCTTTTGCCCGATAAAGCGCCGCGTCGGCCCGCGCCAGCATCGCATCCAGGGAGGGCTTGTCTGTGCCGGGGTGGAAGGCCAGGCCGCCGCTGACGGTAATCGGGATGTGGGTGCCGTTGCCGACATCGACCAGCCGCTCTTCGACCGTCCGGCGAATGTTCTCAGCGATCGCGACGGCCTCTTCGCGCGTTGTACGCGGGAGGAAAACGGCAAACTCTTCGCCGCCCAGCCGGCCAAACAGGTCGTCCTTGCGAATCGCTTCGGCAACCGCACCGGCGAAGGCGACGAGCGCCGCGTCGCCGCCAGCATGGCCGTGGCGATCGTTCACTGACTTGAACCGATCCACGTCGAGCATCAGGATCGCGGCGATGCCTGGTCCGACGGCATCCGCTTCCAGCAGGCGTTCGCTTCGCTCGATAAAGGTGCTGCGGGCGAGGGCGCGTGTCAGGGCGTCATGGTCGACCGAGTCCTGCAGGCGCTTGAGGAGTTCGTTGCGCGTGGTGGTGACGCTGGCCACGGTGAGCGGTGCAAGTGCGATCAGCGCAAGCGCCAGGCGAATCGACTTGCCCCATGTGAGCAGGTCGATGCTTGCGGGCAGCGTGGCGAAAGAGCCGGTGACGATCACCATTCCCCACATGCTGAAGACGAGCGTCAGCACGGCGGTTGTGAAAAGCGAATAGCTCACCGCACACCACAGCAGCGCCGGAACCGGAAAGGCAAACGAGCCGGGCCCGTCCATCAGATTGCCGAGCAGGATCGAGACGGCAAGGGCTGCGACCGGCATCGCATCGCGCGTCCCTTCGGTTGTGACGAAGATTCGCCGGGGCCACGAGATCTCGCGCAGCCGCGGCGCGGTCAGGATCACCGGCAGAATGACGATAGCGTTGGCGAGTTCTGTGCCGAACCAGTACTCCAGCCCGGCCGAAAATCCCCTATTGAACAAGACGCTCGCCGCGCCGGCACCGGCGAAAGCGCCCGCGGCCGCGGCGCAGCAGCAGACGGCGAAGAGGAGCATGATCGATTGCGGCCAGCGCAGTTGGTGATCCAAGGGAAGGCGCCGGAAGAGCAGATAGCCGACGGCGGCTTCGATCAAATTTGCACCGGTCATCCACAAGGTCGGGCCGAGTGATCCGCCGGTCACCAGATCGGCCGCGACGTAGCCGGCGAAGGCGCCGGCCCAGCCCGGAAAAGCGGCCAGGCGCGGGCTGCGGATCATGATGCCGAGCAAGACGGCGTTGGCGGGCCAGAACGCTGCGAGAAAGCCGACGGGCCGGGTCAGGATGCCGAACAGCGCTGCGCAAAAGATGACGCCGGCAACGAGCAACGCATCGTACGCGACGTGGGTCCAGTTCGCCGGCAGGCCTGGTACGGACCGGCTGTCATCAGTCATGTGGTGCCCCCAACTTCGTCCCGCCGCGCTAGACTAAAGCTCGTCACGATCCTTCGGATTCGCTTCCCGGGCCTTAAGTCCTTGTCGAAAAAACTGCTGCACACTTTTGCGCGACATGCTCTAGGCCGCGAAAACCCCTTTGACACCAGGGCTATGAACTTTTTCTGAATGACGGTTGGGTGCGACGTTCCTTCGCAGCCAGTGCGTGTCGTCAGTCCGGCAAACGCGCCATGGCCACCAGTCCGCAGGCGGTGACGAGGGCGCCGGCGAATACGGCCGCATGTGGCCAGCCGTGACCGAGAAGACCTTCGAGGACAATGATGAAGCTGGGCGTCAGGTAGCCGTATCCCAGCACCTTCGGTGCGGGCAGCCGCATGGAGGCGTATTGGAGGAGGAGGAACGTCACCGCCGTCGTCATGACGGCGAGATAGGCAATGGCGCCATAGACTACCGGAGGCAGCGTCGCGAAATTGGTTGCCGCAAGCTCCCGCGCGCCAAAGGGCAGCAGGCACAAGGCAGAAGCGACCGTGACCCAGAAGCCGAAGGCGAAAGGGTTCTCACCCCGGCCGTACTTGCGCAGCAGCGGCACATAGGCCGCGTGCGCGGCGACGCCGGTGAAGAAGATGATCTCGCCACGACCAACGTCGAAAGACAGGATCGCCTCGAGATCGCCGCGGAAGATGACCCAGACCGCGCCAATGGCGGCGATCACCAGGGCGGCCAGCACGCCGGGACCGGTCCGTTGGCCGAGGAAGAGCAGCGCGAACCCCGCGCTCAGCAGCGGCATCAGCGTGAAGACCGCACCGGTCGGCACCGGATCTGTGAACTCCAATGCGGTGAACATCATCAGCATGTAGAAGGCGATCAGTCCTCCCAGGACCAGGAACCGCCAAGATGCCCTGGGAAACGCGAACGGTGCACGAAAGATACCGAAGGCGAGAACGGCCATCACCAAAACGGTCAGGAGATAGCGCCAGAGCGTCAGCGGCGCGGCATCCAAGTGCTGCGCCGCCAGTCCGCCGAAAGAAAAGGAACCGGCGATAAGCATGGAAAAGAGCAGCATGGCAAGGTGGCCCAGGAACCGTTCGCGGCGCGGGACCTGCGGGGGCGAAGCGGCTTGTCGAGCGGGATGCGTCGTCTGATCCAAGAACTTGCTTTCGGTTGTGCGAACCGTGTCGGCTTAGCATGGGTGACACCTACAGTCAGGAGTTTTCCGAGGGTCGGACGGCGAATTCGCCAGGGCCTCGAGGAAGCCCACAGAACCCTCCCGGCGTTCCTGGTGCGTGGTGCGGTCGTGACGGCGCGTCGTCATGGGCCCTTCTTCCATTGGATGGCGGGGAGGGTGGCCTCGTCGGGTGCCGAAATCCGGCTGGCGGTCTGAAATGTCGCTGAAATGCTGCCCGCCGCACCGTGTTGGACGGGAAGCTTTTGGCATGGGATGCGAACGTTGGGAAGGTACCGGCGTCCTTGACCCCACTGAGAGCGGGGCCAAGGACATGAGCCGGGGAGGAGCTTATTCCGCGGCCTGGCGGGCCATCGGATTGTTCGGGTGGGTCGTCCAGTTGGCATAGTTCGGATCGACCGGCTTGCCGGTGCGCTGGTCCAGCACGCCGGCTGCCAGCGGCACCATGGTGATGCAGTTTTCGACCGGGCAGACGTTGACGCAGAGATTGCAGCCGACGCATTCGTCCTCCATCACCTCGAAGTGACGAACGCCGTCGACCATGGAGGTGATCGCCTGGTGCGAGGTGTCCTCGCAGGCGATGTGGCAGCGGCCGCACTTGATGCAGGCGTCCTGGTCGATATGCGCCTTGGCAACGTAGTTGAGGTTCAGGTACTGCCAATCGGAAACGTTGGGCACGGCGCGACCGGTGATGTCGTCCAGCGTCTTGTGACCCTTGGAATCCATCCAGTCAGAGAGGCCGGTGATCATCTCCTCGACGATCTTGAAGCC
Organism: Mycoplana ramosa; assembly: GCF_041930185.1. Taxonomy (NCBI): domain Bacteria; kingdom Pseudomonadati; phylum Pseudomonadota; class Alphaproteobacteria; order Hyphomicrobiales; family Rhizobiaceae; genus Mycoplana; species Mycoplana ramosa. The sequence continues at coordinate 56,476 of NZ_JBHEEW010000009.1, forward strand.
ATAGGTCATGGCCGCCGTGCAGACCTGCACGTTGCCGGCGCCGAGCGCCAGAAACTCGGCCGCATCGCGCCAGGTCGTCACCCCGCCAATGCCAGAGATCGGCAGGCCGTAGGTTTCCGGATCGCGGGCGATCTCTGCCACCATGTTCAGCGCGATCGGCTTGACCGCCGGGCCGCAGTAGCCGCCGTGGCTGCCCTTCCCGTCGATCGACGGCTCGGGCGAGAAGGTGTCGAGATTGACCGAGGTGATCGAGTTGATCGTGTTGATCAGCGACACGGCATCGGTGCCGCCGGCCTTGGCGGCGCGGGCGGGCTTGCGGATGTCGGTGATGTTCGGCGTCAGCTTGGTGATCACCGGCATGCGGGTGTACTGCTTGCACCAGCGCACCACCATCTCGATGTATTCCGGCACCTGGCCGACCGCCGATCCCATGCCGCGCTCAGACATGCCGTGCGGACAGCCGAAGTTGAGCTCGATGCCGTCGGCGCCGGTTTCTTCGACGAGCGGCAGGATCGCCTTCCATGCGTCCTCCTGGCAGGGCACCATGATCGAAGCAATCAGCGCCCGGTCCGGCCAGTTCATCTTCACCTGCTTCATCTCCTGCAGGTTGACCTGCAGCGGGCGGTCGGTGATGAGTTCGATGTTGTTGAGGCCGAGCAGGCGGCGGTCGGCGCCCCAGATCGCACCGTAGCGCGGGCCGTTGACGTTGACGACCGGCGGCCCTTCCTCGCCGAGCGTCTTCCAGACCACGCCACCCCAGCCCGCCTTGAAGGCGCGCTCGACGTTGTAGGCCTTGTCGGTTGGCGGGGCGGAAGCCAGCCAGAAGGGGTTCGGGGATTTGACGCCGACGAAGTTGTTGCGGAGATCAGCCATGTCTCATTCTCCCTTCAGGCGACGGCAACGGAGGGACGTGTGCCAGCGGCAAGCGTCCGGTGGATCGAATCGGCCGCATCGCGCCCTTGCGCGACCGAGGTGACGGTCAGGTCCTCGTCGGCCTTGACGCAGTCGCCGCCGGCCCAGACGCGGGCCACGGAGGTGCGGCCTTCCGCATCGACGGCAATGCGCCCGCTTTCAAGCTGCAGGTTGCTGACACCGATCGGGTCGAACGTCTGGCCGATCGCCTTGAAGATCTGGTCGGCGGCCAGGATGCCGGTCTCGCCGGTGCCGACGAGCCTGCCGTCCCGCATCTCGGTGTATTCGACCTCGATACCGACGACGTGGCCGTCCTTGCCGACAACCCGCTTCGGCTGCAGCCAGTGACGGATCATCACGCCCTTGGAGGTGGCAAGATCCTGTTCGAACGCCGAGGCGTTCATGTGCTCCTTGCCGCGGCGGTAGCAGATCGTCACCTCCTCGGCGCCGAGCAGTTTGGCCTGGACGGCGGCGTCGATCGCCGTCATGCCGCCGCCGATGACGACGACGCGGCGGCCGATTGCGATATCGGCCTTGTTTTCGACCTGGCGCAGCGCGGCGATGAAGTCGACGGCATCCTCGACGCCGGCAAGTTGTTCGCCCTCCACCTGAAGCGCATTGACGCCGGCAAGGCCCATGCCGAGGAAGACGGCGTCGAAATTGTCGGTCAGTTCGCCAAGCGTGAAGTCGCGGCCGAGCCTTTGGCCGTTGCGCACCTCGATGCCGCCGATGGCAAGAACATAGTCCACCTCGCGCTGGGCAAAATCATCCGTCGCCTTGTAGGTGGCGATGCCGTATTCGTTCAGTCCGCCGGGCTTGACCCGGGCGTCGAAGACGACGACGTCATGGCCGTTCATGGCAAGCCGGTGGGCGCAGGCAAGGCCGGCCGGGCCGGCGCCGACGACGGCGACGCGATGACCCGTGCGGGCGGCGCGCTGGTAGAACTGGATGTTGCGTTCCATCGCCGTATCGGTGGCATAACGCTGCAGCCGGCCGATCTCGACGGGGCGCTCTTCCGCGGTGTTGCGCACGCAAGCCTGCTCACACAGCGTCTCGGTGGGACAGACGCGGGCGCACATGCCGCCAAGGATGTTCTGGTCGAAGATGGTCTTGGCCGAGCCTACCGGATTGCCGGTCGAGATCTGGCGGATGAACATCGGAATGTCGATGGTGGTCGGACAGGCCGTCATGCACGGCGCGTCATGGCAGAAGTAACAGCGATCCGCCGCCACCAGGGCCTCGTGATGATCCAGTGGCGGATGCAAGTCGGAGAAGTTTTTCTCATAGTCGGCCGGCGAAAGCCTGCCGCCATGAATCCCAGATGCGTTTGTTCCCATTGTTATCTCCCATTCGAGTGGGCTTTGAAGGCTGAAACGGTAACACGCTTTATTTTTTTATCAAACGGTAAAAGTTTTCCTGGAAGTGCCGGATTTCCAGGCGGTTGAGCTGAATAAATCCTGACTGCGAAAGTCATAAATGCGGTTTTGTTCGATGCTGCGATGCAAGCTTTTGGTTGCAGTGCAACCTCAACGACCGATTTGACAGCGCTGCTGAAATGATGTCAGCACATCGAGACAGTTTGAGGTCAGACCATGGCAAGGCGATCCGAAACAGGCGGCAGGCTGGACGATGCGGCGAGAGCCGGCTGGCTCTATTACGTCGCCGGGCGCACCCAGGACGAGATCGCAGCCGCCATGGGCATATCGCGGCAGTCCGCGCAGCGCCTTGTCTCGCTCGCGGTCGCCGAGCGATTGATCAAGGTGCGGCTCGATCACCCGATCGCCGAGTGCCTCGAGCTGGCCCAGCGGCTCAAGCAGCGCTTCGCGCTGCGCTACGTCGATGTCGTGCCCACCGACCCGGCCTCGACCTCGACGACCGTCGGCATCGCGGAAGCGGGGGCGGCGGAAATCGAGCGCTGGCTGAAGCGTCCCGACCCGATCGTGCTCGCGGTCGGAACCGGCCGCACGCTCAAGGCGGCAATCGACCAGTTGCCGGCCATGGAGTGTCCGCAGCATCGCATCATGTCGCTGACCGGCAATCTCGGACCGGACGGCTCGGCCGCCTATTACAACGTCATCTTCAGCATGGCGGACGCCGTCAAGGCGCGGCATTTTCCGATGCCACTGCCCGTTCTGGTTTCCTCAGCAGAGGAGCGGGAGCTCTTGCACAGACAGAGCCTCGTGCAGCGGGCGCTGAAGCTCGGAGAGGAGGCTGACGTTGCGTTCGTCGGGATCGGCGAGCTCGGTCCCGACGCGCCGCTCTGCGAGGACGGCTTCCTCGGGCGGGATGAAATGGCGCGCCTGATGGAGCAGGGGGCGGCAGGCGAGATCTGCGGCTGGATGTTCGACCGCGAAGGCGTGCTGATGCCTGGAAGCATCAACGAGCGCGTCGCGTCTGTCCCGCTTCCCTCGACCGACAGGGCAACCGTCATCGGCCTTGCCAAGGGCAAGCGCAAGCATCTGGCTATCCTTTCGGCCCTGAAGGGGCGGATGATCAACGGTCTGATCACGGACGAGGCGACGGCGCGCTATCTGCTGTCGGTGTGAACCGCATGCGAAAGCGCCTTCGACATCGCTGCGGCCATGGTTACTTGTGCGGAAATATTTCCTTCCAGTCGGATTTCATGTCGACGACCGTCCAGCCGTTTATCGGTGCGATGGCGAGCGCTTCGTCCAGACGGCCGAAATCGGTGTCGCGATCATAGGCGTATTCCCTTTCGGCATCCGTATGGTGAATGATCATCCCGAAGCGGGGTGTCGATGCCCCCAGCGTCGTCCACTGCAACATCTGCAGGTCGCCGTCGGAATTGCCGACCGCCGCGATCGGCCGTTGTCCGATGTGTGCATTGATGCCGACCGGTTTTCCGGCCTTGTCGTCGACAAAATTAACCTGCGGCAGGCGCAGTAGCACCGGTACGCCATCTCGCATGAAGAACTCCGTCTTGATCGACGAGCCGACCACCTGGTCGGGCGGGACGCCGTAGACGCTCTCGGACCAGGGGCGCATGAACTCGATGCCACCGCCCGAAACGATGAAGGTCTTGAAGCCGTTCGCCCGTAGGTAAGCGAGCAGTTCCAGCATCGGCTGGTAGACAAGTTCGGTATAGGGACGCTTGAACCGAGGGTCCCGAGCCTTAGCGAGCCATTCGGTCACGATCGTTGCGAACTGGTCATCGGTCATTCCCGCGTGAGTGGTCATGATGAGGTCCACGAGACCCTTTTCGCCGGCGGCTGCCAACGCCTTCAGGTCACCTTCCAGAACAGCCTTGAACGGTTGCTTATCCTTCCATTCCGGATGGTCCTTCGCCATGGTCTTGACCCGGTCGAGGGCAAAGACGAGCTGGGTGTACATTGGATGCTCGGTCCACAACGTACCGTCATTGTCGAACACCGCGATGCGCGCCGGTGCCGGCACGAAGTCGGGTGATCCCTCCTTTGTGACCCTCTCGACAAAGGTGACGATCGCCTTCTTCGGGGCGGTGTCGTTCCATGAAGGCAGGGGATCGGACTGCGCCTGCACGGCGGTGGCAATTGCAAACCAGGCAACGAGGCCAAGTGCGGTGTTGCGAGCAAAAATCAGACATTCCGAAGCCGAAATCATCTTGAAAACTCCTTGCTGGCATTCAGTGGCGCCGGCCGCGCAAAGCGTGGCAGCTATCGCAATTCAATTGCCGGCTGGCGTTGCCAAGCCGAGGACTTCCTTTTGCGTTGTGTCTAATGGAACCGCTGATAGATCGATATTGTCAGAGGCCCGGTTCAGGTCAAGCGCTGCGTCTTTTCCGGCCGTTTCGGCTCCCGGCTGAAAGCAGCCGAACGCAATCGTTTGCCGGCACCGCTCTATGCGAGGCGCTTGAAGGTCCATTTCACGACGTAGCTGCCGTTTCGCTTGATCTTGGTCTTCATCTTGACCTTCACCGGCCCGCCGAGCGCGGTTTCGGCATTTTCGAAGGCCCGGCGGGCTTCGGCGACGGCCGCGTGATAGGCGCTGTTGTCGCGCCTGGGGCTCTTCGCCATCGCGTCGAGAAGGGCGACGATGTCCAGCGTGTCTTGGCCCATGCGTGTACGTGCTCCATCGCGATGCTATCGGGGCGTGCCCGATGCGGATTGGGAAAGCCGGGAATAACCAACGCCCGCGCTCTTCTCAATCCGCATCCTGCGCTGGGCTGAAGAAGGCAAGGCGAAAAATTTGTCGAGGCACATCAATCGCCGTTCCCCGCTCTTCGGCGGCGCAGCAAAGAATCAGCGTTGACATTTGGCGGCAATGGGTGGGTAATTGCCCACGAGCGAAGCAAATGCTCATTTGGCTTCTGGGAGGAAGAGATGAAACTGAAAACGCTTCTGCTGGGCGCCTGCTCGGCCGTTGTTCTGTGCGGATTTGCCAATGCGGAGACGCTGACCATCGCCACCGTGAACAACGGTGACATGATCCGCATGCAGAAACTGACGGACGACTTCACCTCCAAAAATCCGGACATCCAGCTCGACTGGGTCACGCTCGAGGAGAACGTGCTGCGCCAGCGCGTGACGACCGACATCGCCACCAAGGGCGGCCAGTACGACATCCTGACGATCGGAACCTATGAAGTGCCGATCTGGGCCAAGCAGGGCTGGCTCCTGCCGCTCGACAATCTCGGGGCTGACTACGACGTCAACGACCTGTTGCCGGCGATCCGCTCCGGCCTGACCGGCGAGGACGGCAAGCTCTATGCCGCACCCTTCTATGGCGAAAGCTCCATGGTGATGTACCGCAAGGACCTGTTCGAAAAGGCCGGGCTGAGCATGCCAGAGGCGCCGACCTGGGACTTCATCGCCGACGCGGCCCGCAAGATCACCGATAAGGACAAGGAGATCTACGGCATCTGCCTGCGCGGCAAGGCGGGCTGGGGCGAGAACATGGCCTTCCTGACGGCGACCGCGAACGCGTTTGGCGCACGCTGGTTCGACGAAAACTGGCGGCCGCAGTTCGACCAGCCTGAATGGAAGAACACGCTCGACTTCTATGTCAAGCTGATGAACGACGCCGGCCCTCCGGGCGCCTCCTCGAACGGCTTCAACGAAAACCTCGCGCTGTTCCAGACCGGCAAGTGCGGCATGTGGATCGACGCCACGGTCGCCGCTTCCTTCGTTACAGACCCGAAGGCATCGACGGTCGCCGACAAGGTCGGCTTCGCCTTGGCGCCCGATACGGGCCTCGGCAAGCGCGGCAACTGGCTGTGGGCCTGGAACCTTGCGATTCCGGCTGGCACGCAGAAGCAGGCTGCGGCGGAAAAGTTCATCGCCTGGGCGACCGGCAAGGACTACCTGAAGCTGGTGGCCGAGAAGGATGGCTGGGCGAACGTGCCTCCGGGTACGCGCACTTCGCTCTATGAGAACCCCGAGTACCTGAAGGCCGCACCGTTCGCGAAGATGACGCTCGACAGCATCAACGCGGCCGACCCGAAGAGCCCGGCCGTCAAGCCGGTGCCCTATGTCGGCGTGCAGTTTGTGGCGATCCCGGAATTTCAGGGTCTCGGCACGGCGGTCGGCCAGCAGTTCTCGGCAGCGCTTGCGGGGCAGACGAGCGTGGATGATGCGCTCGCCGCGGCCCAGCAACTGACGACGCGCGAGATGACCAAGGCCGGCTACATCAAATAAGGCTCCCAAGGCCTGGTGCGCGCGACAGTGTCGGCGCGCCGGGTTGGGGTTCCCAGCTCCTTTTCTCCGGGGAAGGGAACCTCCCTGCCGGCGCCGCCGGGACAACTGTCGAGCCCAAGCGGCAGGTGTCCTGAAAGGTTGCGCCGGCTTTTTTACAACCGGACTTGCCGCCTTCCTATCGCCCAGTGGAACGGAAGGCTGGCGGTCAAACTGACCGGGAACTGCCATGGCGACACTCCACACCCGATCCGCCGCCCGCCTGATGATGGCCCCCTCGGTGCTGCTTTTGCTTGCCTGGATGGTGGTGCCGCTGGCGATGACGGTCTACTTCTCCTTCCTGCGCTACAATCTGCTGATGCCTGGCATGGAGGAGTGGGCGGGCCTCGATAACTACAGGTATTTCCTGACCGATCCCGCCTTCTTCCAGGCAATCTTCAACACGCTTGCAATCGTGCTTGGCGTCCTTCTCATCACCGTGCTCGGCGGCATCGCCTTAGCGATCCTGCTCGACCAGCCGATGTTCGGGCAAGGGATCGTTCGCATCCTGGTGATTGCGCCGTTTTTGATCATGCCGACGGTGGCGGCGCTCGTCTGGAAGAACATGTTCATGAACCCGGTGAACGGGCTCTTCGCCTACCTGGCGAAACTGGTCGGCCTGCAGCCCTTCGATTTCCTCAACAACGCGCCGCTGATGTCGATCATCCTGATCGTCGCCTGGCAATGGCTGCCGTTTGCCACCCTGATCCTTTTGACCGCGCTGCAGTCGCTCGACGAGGAGCAGAAGGAAGCGGCGCAGATGGACGGGGCCGGCGCCTGGTCGCGCTTCGTCTACCTGACACTGCCGCACCTTTCGCGCGCGATCACCGTCGTCATCCTGATCCAGACGATCTTTTTGCTCTCGGTCTTCGCCGAAATCCTCGTCACCACCAATGGCGGACCGGGCACGCAGAGCACCAACCTGACCTTCCTCGTCTATGCGCAGGCGCTGCTGCAGTTCGACGTGGGCGGTGCATCGGCCGGCGGCATCATCGCCGTCATCCTCGCCAACATCGTCGCATTCTTCCTGATGCGCATGATCGGCAAGACCCTGGAGGCGTGAAACCATGGCCCGCACCGTTTCCAGCCAACGCAAGATCGTCAACACGGTCGTCGCATGGACGATCGGCGTCCTGATCTTCTTCCCGATCCTCTGGACGGTCCTGACGAGCTTCAAGACCGAGGCCGAGGCGATCGCCTCGCCGCCGTCGCTCGTGTTCTTCGACTGGACATTCGAGAACTACCGCGAGGTCCAGGTTCGTTCCGACTACGTCAAGCACTTCATGAATTCGGTGGTGATCTCGTTCGGCTCGACGCTCCTGGGGCTGCTCATCGCCATTCCCGCCGCCTGGGCCATGGCGTTTGCGCCGACGCCGAAGACCAAGGATGTGCTGATGTGGATGCTGTCCACGAAGATGATGCCGGCGGTCGGCGTGCTGGTGCCGATGTATCTCTTGTTTCGCAATACCGGGCTGCTCGATACGCGCATCGGTCTCGTCGTGATCCTGACGCTGATCAACCTGCCGATCATCATCTGGATGCTCTACACCTACTTCAAGGAGATCCCCGGCGAGATCCTCGAAGCGGCCCGCATGGATGGCGCCTCGCTCGCCAAGGAGATCGTCTACGTGCTGACGCCGATGGCCGTGCCGGGGATCGCCTCCACGCTCCTGCTCAACATCATCCTCGCCTGGAACGAGGCGTTCTGGACACTCAATCTGACGGCATCCAAGGCCGCACCGCTGACGGCGTTCATTGCCTCATATTCAAGTCCCGAGGGTCTCTTCTACGCGAAGCTCTCGGCCGCCTCGACCATGGCGATCGCTCCGATTCTCATTCTCGGCTGGTTCTCGCAGAAGCAGCTGGTGCGCGGGCTCACCTTCGGCGCCGTCAAATAGGGAACAAGAACAATGGGAAGCATAACGCTCAGGAATGTGTCGAAGGTCTTTGGCACCCATACCGTCATCCCGTCCATCGATCTCAGTATCGATAACGGTGAATTCGTCGTCTTTGTCGGCCCCTCCGGCTGCGGCAAGTCCACGCTGCTGCGCCTGATCGCCGGCCTTGAGGATGTTTCCGGCGGCCAGATCGTCATCGACGGCAAGGATGCCACCAACCTTCCGCCGGCCAAGCGACGGCTGTCGATGGTGTTCCAATCCTATGCGCTCTATCCGCATATGAGCGTCCGCTCGAACATTGCCTTCCCGTTGAAGATGGCCGGCGAAGACAAGACTGCGATCGAGCGGAAGGTCGAGGAGGCCGCCCGGATCCTGAACCTCACCGACTATCTCGACCGCAAGCCGCGGCAGCTTTCGGGCGGCCAGCGCCAGCGGGTGGCGATCGGCCGGGCGATCGTCCGCCAGCCGGTCGCGTTCCTGTTCGACGAGCCGCTGTCCAACCTTGACGCGGCGCTGCGCGTCAACATGCGACTGGAGATCAGTCAGCTGCACCAGCAGCTGAAGACGACGATGGTCTACGTCACGCACGACCAGGTTGAGGCGATGACCATGGCCGACAAGATCGTCGTTCTCAACAAGGGCAATGTTGAGCAGGTCGGCTCGCCGCTGGAGCTTTATCGCCGGCCGGCAAACCTCTTCGTCGCCGGCTTCATCGGCTCGCCGAGAATGAACTTCATCACCGGCGACATTGCGAGGAGCCAAGGCGCGCACACGATCGGCGTGCGACCGGAGCACATCGATCTGTCCACTTCGGCCGGCGCCTGGCGCGGCACGGTCGGGGTCGCCGAGCATCTCGGCTCCGACACCTTCCTGCACGTGGCGGTCGACGGCGTGGGCACGCTAACGGCGCGCGTCGGTGGTGACTTCCCCGTCAGGCATGGCGATCAGGTGTATCTGAGCCCGCAGGAGGGGCGCATACACCGTTTCGACGACGAAGGACTGGCGATCCGATGAAAAGATTGGACGGAAAGAGCGCCCTGATCACCGGGGCAGCGCGGGGGATCGGACGCGCATTCGCCGAAGCCTACGTGCGGGAAGGTGCGCGCGTGGCGATCGCAGATATCGACATCGGGCGCGCGCAACAGACCGCCGCCGAGATCGGTCCCGCGACCTATGCGGTGGAAATGGATGTCACCAGCCAGTCCTCGATCGACAATGCCGTTGCGGCTTGCGTGAAGGAGGCGGGCGGCATCGACATCCTCGTCAACAACGCGGCCCTCTTCGATCTTGCGCCGATTGTCGAGATCACCCGCGAGAGCTACGAGAAGCTGTTTTCGATCAATGTCGCCGGTACGCTGTTCACGCTGCAGGCGGTGGCCCGGCAGATGATCGTGCAGGGGCGCGGCGGTAAGATCATCAACATGGCCAGCCAGGCGGGACGGCGCGGCGAGGCCCTTGTTGCGGTCTACTGCGCCACCAAGGCCTCTGTCATCAGCCTGACCCAGTCGGCAGGCCTCGACCTCATCAAGCACCGCATCAATGTCAACGCGATCGCGCCCGGCGTGGTCGACGGCGAGCATTGGGACGGGGTCGATGCACTCTTTGCCAAATACGAGAACCGGCCGCTCGGCGAGAAGAAGCGGCTGGTCGGGCAGGAGGTGCCGTTCGGGCGCATGGGCACGGCCGAGGATCTGACCGGCATGGCGATCTTTCTCGCCTCTGCCGAAAGCGACTATGTCGTCGCCCAGACCTACAACGTCGACGGCGGCAACTGGATGAGTTGAAGCTTTGCTGCACCGGCCGCGTTGCAGGCCGCAAATTGCGTGAACGGGAAGCGGCCTCGTCGCTCATGCCCGGAAGGAAGAGAACATGACGACCAAACTGTCGCTGGCAAACCTGGAACAGGTGAAGAAGACCGCAGGGGTGCCATCCTATCGCCGATCCGCGTTGACGGCCGGGATCGTTCATTTCGGCGTCGGCAATTTCCACCGGGCGCACCAGGCGGTTTATCTCGACGCGCTGTTCAACGCCGGCCGGGATCACGACTGGGCCGTCGTCGGCGCGGGCGTGCTGCCATCGGACGAGACGATGCGGGTCAAGCTCGAGAGCCAGGACTTTCTGACCACCGTCGTCGAGCAGGACAACAACCGTACCGGTGCGCATGTGACCGGTGTGATGATCGGCTACCTGAAACCGGGCGACGTCGCGGCGACCGTGGCACAACTGGCCGACCCGGCCATCCGCATCGTCTCGCTGACGATCACCGAGGGCGGCTACTTCATCGATCCGGCCTCGGGCGTGTTCGATGCGACGCACCCGGCGATCGCAGCGGACGGCGCCGATCCGGAGAACCCGAAGACCGTCTTCGGTCTGATCGTCGCCGGGCTGAAGGCCCGCAGGGCCAAGGGCGTTGCGCCGTTCACCGTCATGTCCTGCGACAACATTCCCGGCAACGGCGAGGTGACGCACGCTGCCGTCTGCGGGCTTGCAAGGCTGTCCGATCCGTCCTTCGCCGAGTGGATCGACGCGAACGTGGCCTTTCCGAACGGCATGGTCGATCGGATAACGCCGGCGACGGGGCCTCGCGAGATCGCGATTGTCGAGGCCGACTACGGCATCGAGGATCAGTGGCCGGTGTTCTGTGAGGAGTTCAAGCAGTGGGTGCTGGAGGACAAGTTCCCACTGGGGCGGCCCGCGCTCGAGACGGTCGGCGTGCAGTTCGTACCCGAGGTGGCGCCTTACGAGCACATGAAGATCCGCATCCTCAACGGCGGTCACGCGGCGATCGCCTATCCCGCCGCACTCCTCGACATCCATTTCGTGCATGAGGCGATGGAGGACGCCGACATCCGCGCCTTCCTCGCCAAGCTCGAACGCGAGGAGATTATCCCGGTCGTCCCGCCGGTGCCGGGCAACGACCTTGATGACTATTTCAAGCTGATCGAGAGGCGCTTCTCCAACACCAAGATCGGCGACACGATTCCGCGCCTTGCCCAGGACGGATCGAACCGGCAGCCGAAATTCATCCTGCCGTCGACGGCCGACCGGTTGCGGCGCGGCGAGGACGTCATCGGACTTTCGCTCGTGTCAGCGCTCTGGTGCCGCTACTTTGCCGGCACCTCCGACAGCGGCAAGAACATCGTCTTCAACGATGCCAGCGCCGACCGCCTGCACGCGGCCGCCGTCAAGGCGAAGGACGATCCAGCCGCCTTCCTTGCGCTCTCCGACATTTTCGGGGAGGTTGCAGCCTCCGAGCTGTTCCGGCGTCGATTCGCCAAAGCCTTGAGAACACTGTGGAAAAAGGGAACGCGCACAACGCTTCGGCTCTACCTCGACGACCGTCTGGCAGACTGAACGCAAAACCCGCACGAACGAAACAGGCCGTTTCCGCGGCCGAACGGCCTGGAATGGAGAGCATGGCTGCACGCCCGATCGACCTGATAATCTTCGACTGCGACGGCGTGCTCGTCGACAGCGAGCCGATCTCCCTTGCCGTTCTGGTCGACGCGCTCGACGCGGCCGGCGTGACGATGGATGCAGAGGAGGCCACGGACCGGTTTCTCGGCAGAAGCCTCAAGAGCATGTCGGACATTCTGCACGAGGACTATGGCCTGGCGATCGACGACCATTTCCTGGAAAAGATGCGAACGGCGCTCTATGCGCGCTTCCGACAGGAATTGCGGCCGATCGACGGTGTCCGGGCTGCGGTGGAAGCCCTGCCGATACCGTTTTGCGTCGCCTCCTCCAGCCAGCCCGAACGCATCCGGCTGTCGCTTGCCGTGACGGGACTGCTCGATCGGTTCGAGCCGCATATCTTCAGCGCCTCGATGGTGGAACGCGGCAAGCCGGCACCGGACCTCTTTCTCCACGCCAGCGCGGCGATGGGCATCGTGCCCGATGCCTGCGTGGTGATCGAGGACAGCCCGGCCGGCGTGATGGCCGCGCAGGCCGCCGGCATGCGGGTCTTCGCCTTCGCCGGCGGCTCGCATGCGCGAGGCGAGCGCCATCGACAATCTCTCTCCCGTCTGCAACCCGATGCCCTGTTTGACGACATGCGGGATTTGCTCCAGTTTGTTCGAAAAGAGCATCCGACGGGAACATGAATACATGCGCGATCTGATGGTTGCGGTCGATGTCGGGACCGGAAGCGCCCGTGCGGGCGTGTTCGACCGGGGTGGTGCGATGCTGGCGCGCGCAGAGCACCCCATCGCGATGAACCGGCCGTGCGAAAATCATGCGGAACACGATTCAGAAGACATCTGGTGCGCCGTCTTAAGCGCGGTGAGGCGGGCGCGCGAGACGGCTGGTGTCGGCGCGAACCGGGTTGCGGCCCTCGGCTTCGACGCCACCTGTTCCCTCGTGGTCCGGGATCGCCACGGAAGACCCCTGGCCGTTTCGGGCCGAGAGGATTCGCGCTGGGACACGATCGTCTGGCTGGACCATCGCGCGCTGGCTGAAGCCGACATCTGTACGGCGACCGGGCATCCGCTGCTTGCGCATTCCGGAAAGGTGATGTCGCCGGAGATGCAGATGCCGAAGCTGATGTGGCTGAAGCGCCATCAGCCTCAACAATGGAAAAAGGCCGGCTATTTCTTCGATCTCGCCGATTTCCTGACCTGGCGGGCGACAGGCTCGCTGGCTCGGTCGCGCTGCACGACCACGGCGAAGTGGAACTATCTGGCGCATGAACAGGACGGCTGGCGCGAGGATTTTCTTGCTCAGATCGGTCTTGAGGATCTGCGGGAGCGGGGGGCGCTGCCAAAGGAGACGCTGCCGGTCGGCACCGCGGTCGGGCGGTTGACGGAACAGGCAGCCGCCGACCTCGGCCTCGATACCGGCTGCGTCGTCGGCCCCGGGATGATTGACGCCTATGCCGGGGTGATCGGCGTGCTTGGTGAATTTCTCGGCGATTGCGGGCGTCTGGAGGGTCAGCTGGCGCTGATCGGTGGGACCTCGAGTTGCGTGGCGGCGCTGTCGCGGGACAAGAAATTCGGCTTCGGCATGTGGGGACCATACTACGAAGTGGTTCTGCCCGGGCACTGGCTGGTGGAGGGTGGCCAGTCGGCAACCGGGGCGCTGCTCGATCACATCGTCCGCCTGCACAGTGCAGGTGGCGATCCGGTTGCCGCGACCCATCAGCGCATCGTGACGCGCATCCGCGAGCTGCGAGCCAAGGAGGGCGACGATTTTGCCTCCCGGCTGCACGTCCTGCCGGACTTCCATGGCAATCGCTCGCCGCTGGCCGATCCGCACGGACTCGGCGTCATCAGCGGCCTTTCGCTGGATGCCTCCTTCGATGGATTGTGCAGGCTGTATTGGAAAGCCTGCCTGGCCATTGTTCTGGGCATCCGGCACGTCATCGAAAAGCTGGGCGAGGGCGGCTACGCGCTCGAGACGTTGCATGTGACTGGCGGGCACCTTCGCAATCCTCTGTTGATGGAGATCTATAAGGACGTGACTGGCTGCAAGGTCGTGGTGCCGAAGACGAGCGACGCGGTGCTGCTCGGGACGGCGATGGCTGCAGCGGTCACGGGCGGGCTCTACACGAACCTGGCGTCGGCGGGGGCGGGCATGTATCCGGGAGGGATGGAGTATCTTCCCGATCCTCGCAAGCGCGCTCTTTACGATCGTGAATACAGGCGCTTTTTGGCCATGTACCGGCATCGTGACGAGCTGGAACGGATCGACTGACGAAAGAAGAAGCGCCAACAGCCGGAACCTTTCCCCGGCAACGGCGTTTTGGGCAATGTCACCGGCAAAACCCGCATCCCCCAATGCGAGGCCCTTGAAGTCGGTGAGAGGACCGCGGCCGTGTCCCCTCCGGCACGCGGACAATCAAGCAGCCAGTGCTCCCCGCACTGGCTGCTGTTTTTTGACGCTTGCTTCAAGCGGCCGCCCGATGCGACAGGTTCGTCAGCAGTGCCTGGTTGATGAGCACCTTTATCGTTTCGGGATTGAAAGGCTTGCTGATGAGATAGGCCGGTTCCGGCCGCTCGCCGGTCAGCAGCCTGTCCGGATAGGCGGTCACGAAGATCACCGGCAAGTCGGTGCGTGACAGGATGGAATTGACCGCGTCGATGCCGGAACTGCCGTCGGCGAGCTGAACGTCCGCCAGGATCAGTCCGGGCAGGGTTTCGCTCCAGACCTGTTCCGCCTCGGCCCTGGTGCGGGCAATTCCGCTCACGTGATGGCCCATGTCGATGATCATGTCGGCCAGATCGAGCGCGATCAGCGGTTCGTCCTCGATGATCATGATTCCCGTTTCGGCCTGCGCCGCGATCTCGCGGTAGGCGCTATCGAGCAGGTCGCGCACTCCGCTTTCGTCCAGTTCCAGAATTTTCCCCGCCTGTGTTGTGGAGAAGCCTTCCATCGTCACCAGCAACAGGACCTGCCGGACACGCGGCGGCACAGCCGCAAGGTCGAGCGGCGCCTCCGCGCCGCTGCGGATTGGCATGGTCACGCTTAGCGACAAAGGACCTGTTGAGATCATCCTCGACAGCAGCCGGAAAAGGCACAGACGGTCATCCTCCTCCCCATCACCATCATTGCTGCCGAGGATCTGGGAGTCGGACAGCGCCGCTTCCAGCGTGGCGGCCACGTATGCATCACCAGAAGACTGAGAGCCCGTCAGGGCGCGCGCATAGCGCCGAAGGCCCGGCAGATACGGCAGGATGCGATCGGAAATCGGCATGGAACTCTCCGGTGGTGCGGACCATTAACCTGTCACGATGAACGCTCCCGTTCATTTTCGGTTCCCTCAAGCGGAACCTTTTTGGTTGTCGTGCATTTGTGCGAGATATTGCCAGAGTGTTTTTGAAAGATGCTGATCGTGACACAACGCCAACAATCAGATCCGACGATGCCGACCGGCGCGGAAGCCCAGATCGCGCAGAAATTGCGCTCGTTCTATCTCTCGGTCGAGAATGAGCCGATCCCCAAACAGTTTCTTGATCTTCTTGAGAAACTCGACGGTGCCGAAAAACTGAGCGAACTGCAGATGGAGGACCGAGATCGGTGAGCGAAATGGAACAGGCCACCAATTTCAAGCGGGAGTTGCTCGCGAACCTTCCGAGTCTCAGAGCGTTCGCCATCTCCCTCGTCGGTCGTCACCATGAGGCCGATGACCTCGTGCAGGACACGATCGTGAAGGCCTGGGCCAAGCAAGAGCAGTTCGAGATGGGCACGAACATGAAGGCCTGGCTGTTCACGATCCTGCGCAATGAGCTCTACAGCAAGTTGCGAAAGCGTGGCCGCGAAGTGCAAGACAGCGACGGCTTGCTGACGGAAAGTCTCGCCCAACATCCCGCACAGTACGGCGCGCTGGATATGCAGGATTTCCAGAAGGCCTTGGCCCAGCTTCCCGCCGAGCAGCGGGAAGCGATTGTCCTCGTCGGCGCCTCTGGTCTTTCGTATGAAGAGGCGGCGGAGATCAGCGGCTGCGCGCTCGGCACGATCAAAAGCCGCGTGAACCGGGCGAGACAGAAACTGCAGGAGATCCTGAAAATTTGCGACGAGGATCAGTTCGGCCCGGATGCGGTTTCGGCGCCGCTGACATCACGGGCCTTCGTGTCCTAAAGCGTATCTGCCAAAGCGGAAGGGGGCGAGGCAGGGACATGCGAAACGCCAGGAGCCCAAGGCGCGGCAAACCAACCGGAAGGACTGCGCCAGGGGGAACAATTCAAGCGGGTTGAGTGGGGACAATGTTGTGAGAGAAGCAGGTTCTGGCAACCGAGACGGGGTAACGTCGAGCCGCAGCCGCGGGGTGGTGCGGAAATGACGGGAGCCACGATAAGGAGCGCCAAGCCGCCGCTGTCCGTCGCCGCCGCGCTTTCGTCGCCCGAGCGGCTTGCCGCTGTGCATGCGACGTTACCGGCCTATGCGGGACCGGATTCAGATTTTACTGGAATTGCAGATCTTGCGGCTGGGCTCTTTTCAGCGCCGATCGCGCTTGTCAGTCTGATTGATGATGCCACCCAATGGTTTCTGGCGCGCAAAGGCATCTCCGAGATCAGTGCAAATGCGCGGGAGACCTTCTGCGCCCACCTGCTGACGGGCAGCGGCGCACCGCTCGTCGTCAGGAACGCATTGAAGGACCGGCGTTTTTCCAGACTGCCCACTGTCACCGGCGAGCCCCGCTTGCGCTTCTATGCGGGGGTGCCGATCATGCATGTCGGTCACCCGATCGGAAGCGTCTGCGTCTTCGATGTTGCTCCCCGCGCCGACGTCCCGCAGGACGCCCTGCTTCACTTGCACCAGTTTGCCAAGCTTGCCGGCACGCTTCTCCTGCTCAAGGAGGAGGCGCGGCGCAGGGCCACCGCGAACGAGGCCATCGCGCGAGAGGAGCAGCGACATGCGTCCGCATTGGAGGCCGCCAATGTGGGAAACTGGCTGTGGAACCTCAAGACCGGGACGGTCGTCGGCAATCCACCGCTGATGCGTATGCTCGACCTCAAGCCGGGAGCGCCGCTGACCGCGCGCAAGGTTTTTTCGGCGATACATCCGGAGGACAGGAAAGCGACGATCGCCAGTTTGCGTGAAGCGCTGAAGACGGGCGCCGAATACGATGGCATGTTTCGGGCCGTTGCCACGGGCCGCTGGCTTCTTGGACGGGGGCGGGTCCATGAGTTGGACGGCGAGGGGCGTCCGCTGATGTTTCTTGGCATCACGCTCGACGTTACGGAAGGACAGATTGCCTCGGAACGGATGCGGTTGTTGTTGCGTGAACTGAACCATCGCGTCAAGAACACGCTCGCCATGCTGCAATCGCTCGCGCGTCAGACGCTGCGGCGGACGAATGATCCGGTCGCTTTCATGGAGGCCTTTGCCGGCCGCCTGCAAGCGATCTCCGAGGCGCACGGCCTCTTGAGCGACTATGAGTGGGGCCGCATTCGCCTGACACCACTGCTGCAGGCGCAGATCAAGCCCTATGTCGATGACTTGGATGCGCAGGTGGAAATCCACAAGGACGAGGTGCAACTGGGACCGGATCAGGCGATCGGCCTGGGCCTGGTGCTGCATGAACTCGCGTCGAACGCCCGAAAATATGGTGCCTTGTCCAGGGTCGGCGGCAAGCTGGTGCTGACCGCCCGCGTTGTCAAGGACGAAGGCAAGCCGGTGCTGCACATGACCTGGCACGAGACCGGCGGTCCGCCGGTCGAGCCGCCGAAGCGCGACGGGTTCGGCATCGTGCTCATCGAGCGCAGCCTCGACAAGGTGTTGGGCAGTAGCGTGCATCTCGAATTTTTGCCAAGCGGGCTTACGGCGCTCGTTCGACTGCCGCTGGAGTAAATCGACGGATGTTCGAACCGGTCTGCGCTGCGCGAGTGACTACTCGTCCGGGCGGCGGCGCCGGCGCGAATCGGGCTTGAGAAAGAGGGCAAGGGCGAGCCCAAGCGCGGCGGTCGCCAGCGGCTGGCGCGCGGCGGTCCCGGCGGCAAGCGCAGCAAGCTGCCGACGCGCCTGCATCTGTTTTCGCCGGCGTTGGCGTATCTGGGCGTCGCGGTTGTTGAGATGGAGGAGAATGGCGATGAGCACCAGTGCGATGGTGGTCACGCCGCCTGCAAGGCCGAGCAGGGCTGGGACGGTGCCATAATGGTTGGCCAACGTCACGCAGAGGGCGGCGACCCCCAGCACATAGGCGGTCAGCAGCAGCAGGAACGCTGCTCCGACGAAGATCGCGTTGCGCTTCGACCGGGCCACGGTCTCCTCGATCCTGTCCTCGATCCTGAAAATCAGGCTCTGGGCGAGGGCCGCTACGATCGAACGCATGGATTGCCGCTCCTGTTTTCGGGCCTGTAAGCACCAATCACGATCGATCCCTTCCTCAGCGAATGGCGAAAGACCTTCCCGGCTTTGTCAAAACAAACGGGTCAGCGTCGAAGGATTGCGGCGATGACGAAGCCGGCCAGTGCTGCGGCGCCCAGCGTTGCGAGTGGATGTTCGCGCACCGTCCGGCGCATCTCGCGGCCGGCGTCGCGATACTTCTCCGACAACTCGGCCAGGATCTCCTCGCCGCTGGCGATCAGGTCCTCGAGGTTGGCTTCGGCGTCGCCGCGGGCATCTTCGGCGCGCTTGCGGAACGCAGAAAAGCGGCTGCGCGCATCACCGGCGCCATCCGTCACGTCCCGGGCGACCGCCTTTGCGAGCTCCGAAATCTGATCGCGCAGTTCGGCGATCTGATCCTCGATGGTTTCGGCTACTTCGGATGTGGTGCGATCTTTGCCGCGCGAGAACATTCCGGATGACATTCGCTTTCTCCTTGCCCGGTTGACGTGCAAACCCCTGCTCTGCGAGCACAACGCCGACGGGACGCCTTGGTTCCACCTGTGCGCGCAGGGGAGGGCCGTCAGGCGACGGCAGTCTGAGGCAGAATGAACGGAGTTCCCGCTTCAGGCAAGCCGCCGACGCGCATTCTGCAACCGAAAACCTCCTCCATGGTTTCATCGGTGAGAACGCCGGCCGGCGCGCCGGCGGTCACGATGCGACCGTTCTTCATCATCACGATCACGTCGGCGAACATCGCCGTCAGGTTGAGGTCGTGCATGACGGCGATCACGCCGCCGCCTTCCTTGCAGTAGCTGCGGGCGAGGCGCATGATGGTCAGCTGGTGGCGAACGTCGAGGCTGGAGACCGGCTCGTCGAGCAGGAGGAAGCAGGGCTCGCCGTCCAGCACTGGCTCCCAGATTTGCGCCAGGGCCCGGGCCAACTGGACGCGCTGTTGCTCGCCGCCGGACAGCTCCTGGAAGAAGCGCCTTTCGAAACTGGCAAGACCGACGGCGCAAAGCGCCCGTGTTGCGATTTCGTCGGCGTGTGCGGCGCGACGGTTCCGCCGCGTCGACAGTCCCATACGCACGATCTCGCGAACGGTGAAGGGAAAGGCGATGGTGGTAGCCTGCGGCAGGACGGCCCGGCGGATCGCAAGCTGCCAGGGCTCCAGCGCGCGAATGTCACGACCGTTGAGGGTCAGTTCGCCGGTGCTGGCGATCTCGCCGGCCATCGCCCTCATGCTGGTGGTCTTGCCGCTGCCGTTGGGGCCGACAATCGCCGTCAATTGGCCTGCCTTCGCCTCCAGCGAAAAATCGGCGACGATTGGCTTTCCGGCTAGGCGGACGGAGAGGTTCTTGGCGCGGATCATGACGGTTCCAAACGGTCTCGGGGCGAACGGAAATCCTAGAGGCCGGCGGATGGGCGGTTCCGCAGCAGCATCCAGAGGAAGAAGGGTGCGCCGGCCAGTGCGGTGATGATGCCGATCGGCAGTTCGGCGGGCGCTACGATCGTCCTGGCGGCCATGTCTGCGGCCAGCATCAGGGTTGCGCCGAGCAGGGCGGACGCCGGAAGCAGGTAACGGTGATCGGGCCCGATCACCCTGCGCAGGAGATGCGGCACGACGATGCCGATGAAGGCGATGCCGCCACTGACGGCGACCGAGGCGCCGACCGCTGCGGCGACGCTGACCACGGCGATGTTCTTCAGCTGCTGCACCTTCACGCCCATGTGGAAGGCCGCCGCCTCGCCGAGCGTGATCGCGTTCAGCCCGCGGCCGAGAAACGGCAGGACCGTCAGCGAAACAAGGATGATCGGGCCTGCGGTCAGGACCTTCGGCCAGGTGGCGCCGGCGAGCGAACCGAGGTTCCAGAAGGTGACGTCGCGCAGTTGCTTGTCGTCGGCCGTGTAGATCAGGATGCCGGTGACAGCGCCGGCGAGTGCGGCGATCGCAATCCCGGCCAGCAACATCGTCGCGACCGAGGTCTGGCCGTGTCGGGTGGCGATCCGGTAGAGCAGAAACGTCGTCAGCAGGCCGCCGGCAAATGCGGCGAGCGCCAGCGCGAAGGATCCGACGAGGCCGAGCAGGGTTGCCGGCAGGTATCCGCCGAGCACGATCATGACGACGGCACCGAGGGCGGCGCCAGAGGAAATGCCAATCAGGCCGGGGTCGGCGAGCGGGTTGCGGAAGAGGCCCTGCATGACCGCGCCGGAAACGGCCAGCGCGGCCCCGATCAACACGCCAAGGAGCGCCCGTGGAAGCCGGATGTCGAAAACGATGATCCGGTCGCGGGCACTCAGCAGCGTGGCAGGTTCGCCCCGGATCAAGGAGGCAACGACGTCGAAAGCCGAAGCATCGGACGCGCCGGTTGCCGCCGAGGCAATCATCGCGAGAACGGTGAGCATCGCCAGGAAAGCGATCACCAGTCGCGCCAGGCCGGACCGGTCGCCATCGGCGGCAGGCCGCAGGCGACCGAGAAGGCCGCCCCGGGTTCGCATGGCCTCACTCAGAGACATTGGTCTTGCGGTAGATCCGCTCGTTCAATTCGCGGATCGCCGAGGCCGTGCGCGGGCCGAAGCCGAGCAGGTGCAGGCTCTCCATGCGAATGACGGACTTCGTTGCGGCGGCCGGCGTCAGGGCGATCGCGGGATGCGCCAGAATTTCCGCGTCGCCGGTGTCGTGCGCGCCGCCGCGTGTCATCACCAGGATCACATCGGGTCTGGCCTCGATGATCGCCTCGTCGGAAAGCGGCTTGTAGCCCTGAAAGGCGCCTTCGGTGGCGTTGACGGCGCCGGCGAGCGTCAGGATGCCGTCGGCAGCCGTGTGTGCGCCGGACGCCATGACCCTGCCGTCCTGGAAGCTCAGGATGAAGAGGACGCGCTTGCGCTCCGCGACCGGGCGTCTGTCGGCATCGGCGATGGCTGCGTCGAGATCGGCGCGGACCGTCTCCGCCAGCGCTTTGGCCCTGTCGGGAACGCCGAGCAGGTGGCCAACGGCCGTGATCTTGTTCAAGATGGCTGCCCGGTCAAACCCTTCGGGAATTGTTTCAAACGGGACGCCGGCGCTTTTGAGAACCGCCAGAGCGTCCGGCGGGCCGCTGCCCTCGATCGAGAGGATCGCGCTCGGGTTCACGGCGAGGACGCCTTCCGGCGAGAGCGCGCGCATGTAGCCGATGTCCGGCAGAGCTTGGGTCGCTTGGGGATAGGTGCTGGTGGAATCGCGGGCGACCAGCCGGCCCTCCTCGCCGAGCGCGTACACGATCTCGGTGATGGCACCCCCAATCGAAACGAGCCGGGAGGTGTCGATCATCGGCATTTCTTCAGCGACGGCGTGCGAGACCAATCCGGGCTGGTTGATGCCCAGAGGCAGCAGCAAGGGAGCCGACAGCGCAAAGGCGGTGAGCGCCATTTCCCGGAGGCGGCGGCGGCGGAGCGAAAGGCGGCTTGCCATCTTGCTGTCTCCTCAGGCCGCGGCGCTGGCGTCGGCGCGCGGAAGAGCGTCGAGGATTTCGCGCCATTCGGCGAGTTCGCCCGACCCTTCCTTTCGCTTGCCGAAGAACTGGATCACCATCTCGCTCTTGGCATCATAGGCTTCGAGCGAGGTGACGTGACCGTCCTTGGTCGGCTTGCGCACGACCCAGCATTCGGCAATGTGGTCCTGGCGAAGGTGCAGGTGGAAGGTGGGATCCATGACGTTGATCCAGGGACCCATCGCCTTGATGTTCTCGACAGGGCCGGTGTGGATCTGGATCGCGCCGTGGTTGCCGACGAAGCACATGATCTCCGTGACCTTTTCGGCCGCCGCGCGCATCATGATCTCGGCTGACCGGCGGTCGACCTGCCAGGCGAAGTCTTCGCCGACGCTGCGCACGGCGTCCTGCCGGCCGATCTTCAGCTTCTTCAGCATGCCGAAGAACTGGTGGGTATCGGTCATCTGGCTCCAGTTCTCGCGCAGAAGCGGAACGTCGACCGGACCGGTCTCCTCCGCCGCGGTCGCGGCGACGGCGAGGAACGCCTGCGATTGGTCCTCCAGGCGGAAATCGGCGACGATCGCGTCGTAGGCTTCCAGATTGGAAGCGGGGCGCAGGTGGATCTTCTGCACGGCATTGCCGGCCGCATCGAAGTACTGAAGGCTTCGCCGAACCTCGCCGCCTTCGCTCTTTTTCGTCACGGCGAACCCGTGGGTCCAAACGCCGGGGAAAATGCGCAAATCAACGTTCTCGCCAAGAACCATCGAGGCATGCTTTCCGGTCGAGACATTCTCGTAAACCCCGATCTTCTCGTGGACTGCGCTTTCGTTGCGGGTGAGGACCATGACCTCGCCCAACGCCTCCGCCCGCTCCAGCAGGCGATTGGCGCTGCCGTCGATCCGGATCGCCGTCAGTCCGACCTCGGCGGCGATGAGAGCGGCCTCCGAGATACCGAGCTGGGCAGCGAGGTCACGCTCGCGCATGTTCGGGTTTTCGAGCCTGTATGCGCGGATTTCGGAGGGGGTGGGCCGGTGATGTTCGGTCATGACGTCTGCCTGTCTCAGGTTCAATATGGTCGCGCCCACAGGTCCGCATACGACCATGGAGGGTGCCCGCTTCACCCGGCGCTTTGGCATGCGCGCGGCAAATCGGGCGTCTCCAGGTCCGTTGCGCTGAAAAATCCTCAGCCGGATCAGTGGTTTGACGTTGTTCTCGGTCAAATCTATCTTGACTTTCATACTCATATTTATTTAAGGACGCAAGAGTGGATCGACCGCCGGCCGAAATGTTTTTGCAATCCATAATTGTCCAGTAGGCCGATGGATGATCCCGACACCCGCAAGCGTCGCAAAAGGGCAAAAGCAATGAAACTTCGTAGCGCAATCCTCTCTGTCGCGGCTTCCATGACGCTTGCCGGGTCGCCATGGGCGCAGGACGCCGTAGCGGAAGGGCTCCGGGTTGACCTCAATGCGCTGGCCACGTCGCAGAAGGGATGCGCCTTTATCTTCGTCATCGACAACCGTCTGGCGCGGAGCGTCAGCAAGGCCTCGTTCGAGCTCGTGCTGTTCAACGTGGCCGGGACGGTTGAACGCATGGTGGCGCTCGACTTCCGCGACCTGCCGCAAGGCAAGACGAAGGTGCGGAAGTTCGATCTTCCGGGAACGAAATGCGAGGACGTCAAACGGGTGCTGATCAACGATTCGTCGACGTGCGAGGGGGAAGGGCTGACGGCCGGCGCATGCATGGACGGCATCGTGACGAGTTCCAGCACGCAAGTGGCCCTGGACGGATGAAGCAGGCGTGCGCTCTTTGTGAAGCGGCTGGAGAAAGGGACTGGACATGGTCAGTAGCAGAGCAACCTGGAGCGCTGCGATCGTCCTTTCGCTGATGGCGCACGCGGGCCCAGCGGCAATCCTGACCCTTTCGCCGGAGCCCGAGCCCGAGGCGGCGCAGACCGCTGGCGGCGTTGTGGCCGAGGTTGCGATGCTGGGAAACAATGCCTTCGAAACGATCGAGTCGGGTCGTCCGGATGAGACCGAGCGCCCCGACGAAATCCAGCCTGAGATACTGGAGCCCGTTCCGCCACAACTCGCCGATATCATGCCCGACGATCTCGTCCTTCAACAGGTGATGCCGGTCGAGCGTGCCGAGGTGCCAGAGGCCGATGCGATCGTTCCGCAGGCGAGCGAGGGGAGCGAGCTTCAGGATGCGGCCGTCGAGAGCGCCGCCGTTCCCGTTCCCGGCATCAAGCCCAAGCTTACGGAAAAGCCTCCGGCGGCTGCCCGTCCGCTTCATGCGGACGTAAAAAGGCAGCAGGAGAAGGTCGAGAGGAAAACTGGGAAGAAGGCGGGCGAGAAGGGCGAGAGTGTTCAAGCCACCAGCAAGGGGCACGCTGATGGCGCAGCCGACGTCAAGACGGCCTCGCTGGGCGGGCAAGCGAAGGGAAATGCCTCGGCCGCCGGAAACGCTGCGGTCGAAAATTATCCCGGCAAGGTGCGCAACAAGATCAATCGCGCCAAGCGTCGCGTCGCAGGAACGGGCGTCGGGACCGTGACGGTGAGCTTCACCATTTCCGCTTCGGGGCAGGCGACCGGCATCAAGATTTCGGCCAGCTCGGGCCAACCGGAACTCGACCAAGCCGCCATGGAAGCCGTTCGTCGGGCGGCGCCGTTCCCGGATATCCCGGAGGAATCCGGCCGCTCCTCCTGGTCATTCCGAGTTCCCATCGCCTTCAAGCGATAGTGTCCGGATGCCATGCCGCTTTGGGTCCCCCCGGCGCGGCTGCGTCGGGACATTCCTGCGCGGCGAGTTCGGATATTTGCCATTCATCAAAAAAGATGACAAAAAATCTCAAGTTATACTTTACGACGAAAATCAGGTTTTGTACGGTCGCGCCATCGATCAGGGGCTTCCGGAGCCAGCACGAGGAGCGATAGATGCAGACAGGTAGGGACAGTCAGCGCGAAGCGGTGCTGAGAGCGATGATTACCGCGCGTGACGCCCGTATCGCCGCGCTCGAAAAGGAGGTGGCATCGCTCAAGGCACGGCTTGCCGCACCGCGCCCGCCGGTTGCCGAGCCGCGCGCGTCGCGCCCGGTCGAGGTTACACGGCTGAAACGACGAAGCATCGAGATTGACAGAAGGCCGATGCAGGACCGGGAGAAACAGCAGGCTGGTGGCGGCGACCCGGCCGATGCGGAAGGGGCGGCGAAATCGGCTCTTAAGGGACGCAGCTTTCTCTATGTCGGCGGTCGCGACTGCCAGGTGGCGCACCTGCGGCAGATCGCCAGCGCCTTCGGCGCCAATCTGATCCATCACGATGGCGGCCTTCGCGAAGCGGTCTCGCGCATCGACAACGTGCTGCCTTCGGTCGACTGCGTCTTCTGCCCGATCGACTGCATCAGCCACGACGCCTGCCTGCGGGTCAAAACGGGCTGCAAGAAATGGGAAAAGGCGTTCGTGCCGCTGCGCAACGGCAGCAAGTCCAGTTTCGAGAGGGCTCTGCAGAACCTCAGCGACGGAAATCCCGTCCAATGATCGGTCAGGGGCCGGAGGCGCGGAAGCAGACAAGCGACAACGTGATCGCGTTTCCAATCCGCGCAGTGCCGGCGGGGCGGCAAACCGCTCGATCGTGTCTGGGCGGGTATCGCCGTGGCTTCATTCCGTCATCGTGCGACGGCCGAACGCGCCGAAAGCGACCGTGAGCCAGCCGGCCATCATCAACATGCCGCCGGTTGGGGCCGACATCGGAAACAGCCCGTGGCCCGCCGCGTGCCGCATGGCGAGGTCACCGGCGAACAGAAGCGTTCCAACGACCAGAAGGGCTGCGGCAAATGCCGCCCTGCGCACGGTCGGCCAGGCGGCGTAGAGCGCGATCAGGGCAGGGGCATGCGCGAGGCACATGGCCGATGCGCCTCCGAGCAGGCGCGGATCTGCGCTTGCATGCGACGCCAGCGCGGCGCTCGCCACCCCGGCCACACCGATGATGCCCGCAAAGAAGAGCGTTGCAGAGCGTGCGATCGATCCTGCCATCGGGGCTGTCCTACTGCTGATTGACCATGTGATGCGCCAGGCGCGTCACCGGATCGAGGATGATGGTTCGCAACTGTCGGCTCGAAATCGTTTCCTCCAGTGCCCGGGTGAAGCACAGGAGCCAGCCGTCGCGTTCAGCCTGCCCGATTGGAGCGACAAAGTGACGGCGGCGCAGCATCGGGTGGCCGCGCTTGTCGGTGTAAAGCGGTGGGCCGCCGAGCCAGCCGGTGAGGTATTCGTAGAGTTTTTCCTCGCTGTCGGCGAGGTTTGTCGGGTGAATGGCGCGACAGGCGGCGGCTTCGGGCAGCGTGTCCATCAGCGCATAGAACCGACTGGTCAGGGCACGTACCGTCGCGTCGCCGCCGATGGCGTCGTAGAGCGTGGTCGTCGCTTCCTGCTTGTCGTTCTGCACTGGCATTCCCGCTTGTTGCGTCCGGCTCTTCAGATAGATCAGCGGACGCGCGAGGGCAATGACGGCTCGGAAGCCGTGGCGAGGAATCGCAGGGAATCGTCGAGGGTCGACGCGTCGGCATCCGAATAAGGCAATTGAAATAAAACCGTCCAGACGGTATGTTTCGGCATGAAAACGGCCCATCACCGCAAGAAGCAACCCGAAGCCGTCCGCCAGCTGCTGCTGGGGGTCACCGCCGGCCTTTGTGTCGAGAAGGGGGCGAGCGGCGTCACTTTGGATGCGGTCGCAGCGGCGGCGGGCGTCAGCAAGGGCGGTCTCCTGCATCATTTCCCCAGCAAGGCCGCCTTGCTGGACGGGCTTCTCGACGACCTGATCGACCGGCTGGATGCGGCGATCCATCGGGCCATGACCGACGATCCCGAACCGCGCGGCCGCTTCACCAGAGCGTATCTGAAAGTGTGTTTCGTGCCGGGCGGAATGGCCGAGGAGGAGCGTTGGAAGGCAATGACGATGGCGCTGCTTGGCGAGCCGCACCTGCGCCAGCGCTGGCGCCGCTGGGTGGAAGACCGGTCAGCACTCCACGCCGGAACGGACCTGTCGATCAATTGTGAACTGGTCCGCTTCGCCACCGATGGCCTCTGGCTCGCGTCCCTGCTGGAAAGCCACCGGCTCGATCCGGCCCGCGAGCAGGCGTTGATGCACCGGCTGGTCGAACTCACCCGAACCTGAACATTCCTTTAACTCGTGCGCTGCGCCGGAGTTTGTCATGAACCTTACCCTTGTCTATTCGGTCCTCGTGGTCGCGATCGTGTTCGAGGTGCTTGGCACCTCGGCGATGCAAGCGGCGCAGCACTTTTCGCGTGCACTGCCGACGGTGATGATGGTGGTGTGCTACGCGATCGCGTTCTATTTTCTCTCCTGGAGCCTGCGCTACGTGCCGGTCGGCATCGCCTATGCGATCTGGAGCGGGCTGGGCATCGTGCTGATTTCACTCGTGGGGTACTTTGTCTTCGGACAGACGCTCGATCGCGCGGCCGTCATCGGGTTGGGCCTGATCATTGCCGGCGTCCTTGTCCTGAACCTGTTCTCGAAATCGACATTTCACTGACACATGGCATCGCCGTGCCGTCGACGCCGCCATCCCTGGGACGCGCAACGACGCGCCGCGCCGGCCGGCTGACTTGAACGGCGCTCCCTTAGAAACGACGTCAGCCGTGCCGGTCCAGCCATTCCTTCAGGGCGACGGCATTGTTGTACCGTTCGTCTTTGGCGGCATAGAGCAGGGTGACCGGACCTTTCCGGAGCAGCGCCCGCAGTTCCGCTGCCGCCGCCTGCGTCGCTTCGCCCTGCAGTTCCTCCGCGTAGGCGCTGCGAAAGGCATCCCAACTCTCCGGCTTGGCGTGGAAGCGCTTGCGAAGGTCGTCGCTGGGCGAAATATCCTTGAGCCAAAGGTCGATGTTCGCCTTCGCCTTCGAAATACCGCGCGGCCAGAGTCGATCAACGAGGACCCGCGTCCCGTCGCCGGGTTCGGAGGAGGCATAGATGCGCTTGACGGTGATGTTGCTCATTGTGCGACGTCCACGAAAGCACCTCAGCTAAGCCAGGCGACGCCAGGCGTTTCCCGCGACGGATCTCCGTGTCGAAGAGCCTTGATCGGGTGATGCACGTAGCCGCAGGCATCTTACTCTAGATTGTAAGGCGAGACTTTTCAAATGCCGGGCTTGGATCGCTGTCTCACGGTGCGCAGAGTACAGGGCCGGCCCACCAAATGCCCGCTCGACCTTCATTCCGCCACCATCTCGCCAGATCCGCCGGCTTCGGCTGGAAAGTCCTTCAGTTTGGCCAGGCCGTCGCGTATCGGCAGCACGCATTCGGCATAGTTCAGGTGCACGGTCGGCTCAAAGGCGAGGCCCGAAACGACCGCGGCCCTCACGTCGGTCAGGCCAAGACCGGGATGCTCGGACATGATGTGGCCGCCGCATTTCATGCAGAACTGCCGGTCGCTCATCCCCGATTTGTTGTAACGGCCAATGAACTCTGCGCCGCGTTTCACCTTCACGTCCTCGGTCATCCAGAGGGCGTAGGCGCTGAGCGGCCCACCGGAGTAGGCGCGGCAGGAGTTGCAGTGGCAATAACCCATCTCGAGCGGTGCGCCGGTTGCCTCGATCTCGATTGCCCCGCAGAAGCAGGTTCCGGGATAGCTTTTCTGCATGGCTTGCTCCTTCCGTGTGCGACGGATCGTGAGCGAAGTGTACCGCATCGGTCCGAGAAGTGGAGCCAGGTGGGAACCATGCGGGAAGCGAGGTGCAAATGGCCTTCTTCCCTCGCGGTTGTGCGATCGGCGGCAGGATAGGGGACTTCGGCGAAGGCGCCTTTCGCCGTTGACTTCACCGATGATGGGAGGAGAATGGACCCGTTTCGCGTCACTATGAAAGCAGAAGGGGCGCCGACGATGACAATTGCCAGGAAGCTTCAGGAATATATCGACCGCGAAGGTGTTGCATACGATACCGTCGCGCACCACAGAACTGCCACCACCAGCCAGTCGGCGCAAGCCGCCCATGTTCCCGGACGAAGACTGGCCAAGAGCGTGGTCGTGCACCATGAGACGGGCTACGTCCTGGCGGTGGTTCCGAGCACGCACCGGATCGAACTGACCACCCTGCAGGAAGTCATGGACCGGCGCCTCGGCCTCGCCTCGGAGGAGGAGGTCAGTGCGCTTTTCTCCGACTGCGACGAGGGCGCGGTACCGCCCATCGGACTGGCCTATGACGTTCCGGTTGTTCTGGACGAGAGCCTGGAGAACGGCGGCGACGTTTATTTCGAGGCGGGAGATCATCGAACGCTGGTGCACGTCAGCGGTCCCGCCTTCCGCACCCTGACGAAGGACGCCCGCGTCGCCCGGTTCAGCCATCCGGCCTAGGTCGTCAAGACGAGCTGCGGGCCGAGCACAGCGTCGCGGGGTTCGAGAACGTCGCGGCCACTTCCCTCAGAACATGGATTGCTTCCGCTTCGAGACGCGCTCGCGGGCATGCCTGGTCCTTAGCCGCAAGTTCCGCTCGGTCTTGCGTTTACCGAAACAGGATGGCCGATAGCCGAGGCGGCGCGGGGATCTCGGCTTCCGTCGCACGTCAGCAATCGCCACGGCGCACCTGGGCAAATCCGGTCCGGCACCCCAGGTTCAAGCAGCGCGCTGGCTGAGCCAGATGCTGCCAATCACCAAGCCGATACCGCCAATCTGAAGTGCTGTCAGTGTCTGATCCAGAACACCCCACCCGAGCAGCACCGCCGTCAGCGGACTGAGGAGCAGGAGCGACGACACGACCGTGGAATTCAGCCGCCCGATACCCCTGAACCAGAGGGCATAGGTCAGGGCGGCCCCGATCAGCCCGAGCCAGGCAAGTCCCATCAGGTTGAAGAACGTCGGAACCGGAATGGAATGACCGGCGAGCAAAACGACTGGGACCAGAAGCAATCCGCCGGCGGTCAGTTGCCACGCCGTGAAGGTCAGTGGCGATACCGGGGGCTGCCACTTACGCACCAGGATGATGCCCAGCGCCATGGCGGATGCCCCGGCCAACCCGGCTGCAATGCCGATGGCGTCGAGCGCGGCACCGGGGGTCAGCACCAGCAAGGCAACGCCGCCCATGCCCACCAAGGCACCGATGATCGCCAATGGCCGCACCGGACTGGACAGAAGAAGGGCGGACAGAACGACAACGATCAATGGTTGGGCCGCAAGAACCGTCCCTGCAACTCCGCCAGGGAGCCGGTAAGCGGCGACAAACAGCATGCTCAGGAAGATCGAGATGTTGAGAGCGCCGAGCAGGAAGGAGCGGAGCCACCAGGTGCCCGTCGGCAACTGGCGCACGATCGCCAGCAGGAGCAAGCCTGCAGGCAGCGCCCGCAGCATGGCGACGGTGATCGGAGGAAAGCCCGCAAGGAACTCGGTCGTCACGATGTAGGTGCTGCCCCAGACAACAGGCGCGATTGCGGTCAGCAGAAGATCGGAGATGTTGGATCTCATGATATGCGAAGAACCTCCGAAAGCGGACGGCGCGGCTTCTGCGGCCAGTTGCCAGGCGCTGCGCGACCGACGGGAAGAAGCATGACGGGAACTTCGCCCTCGGTCAGGTCGAAGTCGCGGGCCACGGCGTCGGCATCGAAGCCGACCATGGGGCCGGAGACGAAACCCATGGCTTCGGCGGCATAGATCAGCGTTGCCGCGCCGAGTGTGGCCGAACGGATGGCCTCGTCCCGGGCCGCTTCGCGATCGGCATACTTCGCCTGTGCGTCTTCCTGCCAGCCGGCAGCCATGGCTTGCGGCATCAGCCCGGTTTCGACAAACGGGCGCAGCCGTTCGGCCAGGGCGGTGTGATCGGGCAGCTGGCCACAGACGATGAACGTCACGGCCGCGGCCGAAACCTTGGCCTGCCCATAGGCGAGTTTGCGCAATCTCGCCTTCGCATCCGGTGTCCGGACCGCGATGAAGCGCCAGTTCTGCAGATTGTAGGCAGTGGGCGCGCGCGTCGCGAGATGGACGAGGGTCTCGATCTCGGCATCTGCCAGCGTGTGTGAGGCATCGAAAAGGTTGGCGGAAATCCGCCGCTCGATGAGGTCGATTGTTGAATGCTGCATCGGAAGAATCCCGGCTGTTTTCGTTCGTCAGCAGTGATACGGAATTTACCCGAAGCAGATAATCTGCAAGATTTGCAAGACATTATTATCTGGTGGAGAACAATGGAATGGACCGCTTCACGGCGTTGCAGGTGTTTCGGCACGTGGCGGAACTGGGCAGCTTTGCGGCGGCTGGACGGAAGCTTGGCCTGTCTCCTCCCGCCATCAGCAAGAATGTGGCGGAACTGGAGGCCCATTTAGGGGTGCGTCTGATCAACCGGACAACGCGACGCATGGCTTTGACCGGGGAGGGCAAGACCTACCTGGAACATGTCTCACGTGGTCTCGACGCGCTGATCGAAGCCGAAGCGGCCCTGTCCTCGGCCAAGGCGTCGCCGACCGGCACGCTGCGGGTGAGTGCGCCCATGACGGTCGCGCTTACGCGCTTTTCCGAGGCAATCCCGGAATTTCTCTCGCGATACCCGGATCTGAAGCTCGACCTGCATCTCGACGACCGCCGCGTCGACATCATTCGGGAAGGGTTCGATCTTGCCATTCGCGGTAGCAGCAATCTTGAGGATTCGAGCCTGGTGGCAAGAAAACTGACGGTGATGCCGCATGTTCTCTGTGCTGCACCCGCCTATTTCGAGGCGCATGGAAAGCCTCAAACACCATCCGATCTGAAGACGTTGGCCCACATTCGTTTTCCTTTTGGCGTGAATGCGGACTTTTGGGAGTTCACGAAGGCCGGACACACGGAACGGATCGCGGTCGAGGCGCGCTACTCCGTCACATCGAGCCTTGCCGTCCGGGATGCGCTGCGCGGCGGTTTCGGGGTCAGCCTGATCCCGCTTCCCTATGTGGCGAAAGATTTGGAGGCCGGGCGGCTGCAATCGGCATTAGACGATTGGACGACAGCGGCAACGACCCATTACGCAGTCTATCCATCGCGCCAGCACGTCGCGCCCAAAATCCGGGCCTTTATCGATTTTCTGATCCGGCAGTTCGGCCGCGATCAGAAATAGGGCTGCCTGAGCGAGATTTTCTGCAGAAACCGTCTTGTCGAACGCGCGAACCTGCGTTATGTCTCGCTTCAATTTTTCAAGGATTGTTGAAATATGGATCAACGTCAGGCTCTCATCTCGTTCGGCGCTCTTTCACAGGAAACGCGGCTGCAGATCGTCAGGATCCTGGTCATCGCAGGGCCGCACGGATTGGCAGCCGGCGTGCTTGCCGAGAAGGTCGGCGTTTCGCCATCCAACATTTCGTTCCATCTCAAGGAACTGGAGCGGTCTGGCCTTATCTCGCAGCAGCGGGAGTCGCGATCGATGATCTACCGGGCCGACTATGAAGCGCTCGGTGGTCTCGTCCGGTTTCTGATGGAGGACTGTTGTTCCGGCCATCCGGAGATCTGTGCCCCGGCTGCGGCGGCTGCCGCCTGCTGTGTACCTGCGAGAGAGACTGCATGACGCCCTCATTGGAAGTCATGTCAACTCCGATGGCAATCCTGAACGCCCGGCAGGCGGCTTCGCTCTGTCCGGCATCGGCAACCCTGATGAAGAACGATCTGACGAACTAGGGATCACGATCATGTCCGACCCCGTCTACAACGTGCTGTTCCTCTGCACGGGCAATTCCGCTCGCTCAATCCTCGCCGAAGCCATTCTGGAGAAGGAGGGGGGAGGCCGCTTCAAGGCCTACTCCGCCGGAAGCCAGCCGAAGGGCGAAGTCAATCCGCATGCCCTGCGCGAACTGCAGGCTCTCGGTTATCCGTCTGAGGGCTTCAGTTCGAAGAGCTGGGATGTCTTTGCCGAGCCGGGCGCTCCGCAGATGGATTTCATCTTCACCGTCTGCGACAGTGCTGCGGGTGAGGCGTGCCCGGTCTGGCTCGGTCATCCGATGACGGCGCACTGGGGCGTCGAGGACCCGGCGGCGGTCACGGGCTCCGACATCGAAATCCAGCGGGCATTCGCACAGGCGGCACGCTTCCTGAAGAACCGCATCATGGCCTTCCTGAGCCTGCCGCTGGAGTCCATCGACCGGATCGCGCTGGAAACCCGGTTGCGGCAGATCGGCACGATGGATGGCGCGACCAGCCCGCACGGAAAGGCGAACTGATGTCGACGTTTGAACGCTACCTGACCGTCTGGGTCGCCCTCTGCATCATCGTCGGCATCGCGCTCGGCCATCTGATGCCGGGCGTCTTTCAACTCATCGGTGCAGCCGAGATCGCCAAGGTGAACATCCCGGTCGCGATCCTCATCTGGCTGATGATCATCCCGATGCTCGTGAAGATCGACTTCCGCTCGCTGGCGCAGGTCGGCACCTACTGGCGGGGGATCGGCGTGACGCTGATCATCAACTGGGCCATCAAGCCATTCTCCATGGCGCTGCTCGGCTGGCTCTTCGTCGGTTGGCTGTTCCGCCCCTACCTGCCCGCGGACCAGATCGACTCCTACATCGCCGGGCTGATCATTCTCGCCGCCGCTCCCTGC
Organism: Mycoplana ramosa; assembly: GCF_041930185.1. NCBI lineage: Bacteria > Pseudomonadati > Pseudomonadota > Alphaproteobacteria > Hyphomicrobiales > Rhizobiaceae > Mycoplana > Mycoplana ramosa. Next base: position 89,742 of record NZ_JBHEEW010000009.1, read on the forward strand.
ACCGCCATGGTCTTCGTCTGGTCGAACCTGACGCGCGGCGAGCCGCTGTTTACGCTGTCGCAAGTCGCCCTGAACGATGCGATCATGATCGTGGCGTTCGCGCCGATCGTCGGCCTGCTGCTCGGCCTCTCGGCGATCATCGTGCCGTGGGACACGCTGGTGATTTCGGTCGTCCTCTACATCCTCATTCCGGTCGCGATCGCCCAGATGCTCCGCGGCCGCCTGGTGAAAAATGGAACAACGGCCGCACTCGACAGCCTGCTGTCGAAGCTGCAGCCGCTGTCGCTCGTGGCGCTGCTGGCAACGCTGGTCCTGCTGTTCGGTTTCCAGGGCGAGCAGATCATCGCGCAGCCGGCGATCATCGCACTCCTCGCTGTTCCGATCCTCATCCAGGTCTACTTCAATTCCGGTCTTGCATACCTTTTGAACCGCATCTCCGGCGAGCGTCATTGCGTGGCCGGGCCCTCGGCTCTGATCGGGGCCAGCAACTTCTTCGAGCTTGCGGTCGCCGCCGCCATCAGCCTCTTCGGCTTCCAGTCCGGCGCCGCACTTGCGACCGTCGTCGGCGTCCTCATCGAGGTTCCCGTGATGCTGTCCGTCGTCTGGATCGTGAACAGATCGAAGGGCTGGTACGAAGCCGCCCCCGCCGTCGCCAGAAACTCCATCACCGAAAGGGCATGACAGTGGACGTCACCATCTACCACAACCCCGATTGCGGGACGTCCCGGAACACGCTGGCGATGATCCGCAACGCCGGTATCGAGCCGACCGTAATCGAATATCTGGACACGCCTCCGACGCGTGACCAACTCGCTAGGATGATCGCCGATGCCGGACTGCGCGTCCGCGACGCGATCCGCGAGAAGGGAACGCCCTATGCCGAGCTCGGCCTCGACAATCCGGGCCTCACCGAGGATCAGTTGCTGGACGCGATGCTCGCGCATCCGATCCTGATCAACCGCCCGTTCGTGGTCACGCCGCTCGGCACGCGTCTGGCGCGACCGTCCGAGGTCGTGCTGGAGATCCTGCCGGACACCCACAGGGGAGCATTCGCGAAGGAGGATGGCGAGCAAGTCCTCGACGAAAAGGGGCAGCGCATTGTCTGAAGCATTTCCCGCGGCCGATCCCAGCCACTTCCGGCAGCCCGACCTTGACGCGCTGCGGCCGACATTCTCGACGCACAGGCCGAAGATCCTGATTCTCTACGGGTCTCTCCGGGAGGTCTCCTACAGCCGCCTTCTGGCGCATGAGGCCCGGCGGCTGCTGGAGCACTTCGGATGCGACGTGAGGATCTTCGATCCGCGCGGGCTTCCGCTTCCCGACGAGGAGCCGGCGAACCATCCGAAGGTGCAGGAACTGCGCGCGCTGTCCGAATGGTCGGAGGGACACCTCTGGGTGAGCCCCGAACGCCACGGCGCGATGACCGGCATCATGAAGGCGCAGATCGACTGGATACCGCTCGCTGTCGGCTCGGTGCGCCCCACGCAGGGAAAAACGCTGGCGGTCATGGAAGTCTCCGGCGGCAGCCAGTCGTTCAATGCGGTCAACCAGATGCGCATCCTCGGCCGCTGGATGCGGATGATCACCATCCCCAACCAGAGCAGCGTCGCCAAGGCCTATCAGGAATTCGATGCGGATGGCCGGATGAAGCCGTCGTCGTTTTACGATCGCGTCGTCGACGTCTGCGAGGAACTGGTGAAGTTCACCCTCTTGACGCGCGATGCCTCCGCGTACCTGACCGACCGCTACAGCGAGCGGAAGGAGGACGCCGCCAAGCTCGAGCAACGGGTCTCGCTGACATCGATATGAGCCATACGCGCCTGCCTTGGGCGGCGATTGCCGCGCTCGGCCTGACCCAGAACATCGGCTACGGCACCCTCTACTATTCCTTCTCCATCCTCGCGTCGGACATGGCGCGGGGCTTCGGCCTCTCGACCGAGTGGATATTCGGCATGCTCTCGATCGCTCTGCTTGCGGGCGGTCTGGCCGCTCCGTGGTTGGGCAATGCACTGGACCGTTTCGGGGCAGGCAGGGTGATGACGTTCGGCTCGGCGATCGCGGGGGCCGCGCTGCTGCTCTGCGCATTGGCACCCAATGCAGCCTTCTTCGGAATTGCGTTGGTTCTGACGGAGATGGCCGCAAATCTCGTCCAATATGGTGCCGCATTTGCGCTCCTCGTCCAGCTGCGCCCGGAGGTGGCCGCAAGGAGCATCACCTACCTGACACTTATCGCCGGGTTCGCCTCGACGATGTTCTGGCCGATCACCGCCGCTTTGCATCAGGGCCTGCCCTGGCAGGGCGTCTACGCGGTCTTCGCGGCCGCAAATATCCTGATCTGCGCGCCGGTGCACCTCTGGCTGGCGCGCCAGCTCGGACACGGCATGAGCCGAAGCGGGGTGAACACGGCTGCGGCTGCGGCGGTTCGGGGATCCCTGAGGCCGGAGCAGCGGCAGCTCGGCTTCATCCTCATGGTCGTCGGCTTCTCGTTCCAGGCCCTGGTCAGCTCGGCGATCCTGGTCCATATGGTTCCGCTCTTGTCCGGTCTCGGACTTGCCGCACTCGCCGTCACCGTCGGAAGCCTCTTCGGCCCCTCCCAGGTTGCGAGCCGTCTCATCAACATGCTGCTCGGGCGTGACCTGCCGCCGCTCTGGCTGGCGGCGATTTCGGCGGGGCTGATGGCGATCTCGCCGGCCGTTTTGCTGCTGGGTGCGCCTTCGACCGTCGCCGCCGTCGTCTTCGCCTGCCTGTTCGGCTTCGGCAACGGCCTGTTCAGCATCGTCTCCGGCACGCTTCCGTTGTCGCTGTTCGGCAGCGCTGGCTATGGCGCGCTGCAGGGCAGGGTGATGGCCGCACGGTTGATTGCGTCGGCGGGCGCGCCGTTCGCGTTCGCCTTCGCCATTGGCCATGTCGGCATCCCCTGGTCGCTCGGAAGCGTCATGATCGGCGGTGTCGCTGCCGTTCTGGCGCTTGCGGCGATCGCAGGTCTTGTCCGGACATCGAAGCCCTGCCGGGGCGAAGGCTCAGGGCAGGAGCCGCCGCCATCGCTCACGGCTAAGTCGGCTAGTCAGGCTGCCAGCACCTCGACGGTCAAGTGTGACAGATCGTGAATGGCGGCCAGCCTTTCCTTGTAAGCAGCGACGGGCTTGGGATTGGACGAGACAACCGATACGTTCGCCGCATGATGTCCCGGTCTGCCGCAGCTGATGAATTTGGTTCTCACCCGGTGATTGCAATTGACAAATTCGTTGAATAACTGGAGCTTTTTGCCGATCAAAAACTCGACCGCGCAGACGCGGGGAGCGAATTCATGAGCAGGTTGCATTCCGAGAGCCATCTCGTCTCCCGTATCGGCTGGCTCCGGGCCGCGGTACTCGGAGCCAATGATGGCATCGTCTCGACGGCGAGCCTGATCATGGGTGTGGCCTCGGCCTCGGCCGGAACCTCGGAGATTTTGGTGGCGGGCGTTGCAGGCCTCGTGGCCGGCGCGATGTCCATGGCGGCCGGGGAATATGTGTCGGTCAGCTCACAGTCCGATACCGAGGCGGCCGACCTCGCCCGTGAGCGCCGGGAACTCGCAACACAGCCGGAAGCGGAACTTGATGAACTGACCGAGATTTATGTGGGCCGTGGCCTGACGCATGATCTGGCGCGGCAGGTGGCGGTGCAACTGACTGCCCACAATGTTCTCGATACCCATGCGCGAGATGAACTCGGCATCGTCGAGCATCTTTCGGCGCGCCCCGTCGAAGCGGCGCTCACTTCGGCGGTGACTTTTGCGGTGGGTGCCGCTCTGCCCCTACTGATGGTAGTGCTCTCCCCAGCGTCCATTCTTGTTTATGCTGTCGCCATCGCCTCGCTCATCTTTCTCGCGATCCTCGGTGCCGTCGGGGCTAGGGCCGGTGGCGCAAACGTGATCAAGGCGACCGCACGCGTCACGTTCTGGGGTGCGCTGGCGATGTCACTGACGGCCGGGATCGGCGCGCTGGTCGGCACGGTCGTCTGATTGGCTTGATAGGTTTGCGACGTTCAGATCTCGGCAATCACCCTCCGCAAGCATCGACCGCACATTGCCCGCCAGCCCTTTCAGCGTTGCATTGTCGATGGCCTGCATGGATGCAACCGGATCGATTGCGCTTACCACCACATTGCCAGCTTCGACCGATCTCACGATCACATTGCAGGGCAACATCGCACCGACCTTCGGTTCGAGCTTCATTGCTTCGAAAGCCATGCGAGGGTTGCAGGCACCTAGGATCAGGTAGTCCGCGACGTCGGCATCGATCTTAGTCTTCATCGTGGCTTTCACGTCGATCTCCGTCAGCACCCCGAAGCCATGTTTCGATAGCGCGGCCTTCGTCCGTTCCACGGCAGCCTGGAAGCTAATGTTGGAAAGCGTCCGATCCAAAGTGTAGGACATTTTCAGTCTCCATCCGTCAGCTGAAAACCGGTCAACGGCAGCATGGGTCTACGACCGCGGCCAATTCAAATCGAAAGTATAGACCCCTGCCGGTAGATCGGCCATCTGGCGGTTGGGAAGGTGCTCATTGACCTTATTGGGAAATTCCGAGGGATGGCCTGCTGCCGGTTTTCGGACACGGGGTTAAGCTAGCCTAGCTTCGCCGAGGGGATCTGCCCTGGCGTCATCCCTCGTCCCGTAGACCTTGCGGGCTGTCCGCTCGGTCTTGAGCGATGAAAAGAAGCTCTCCATCGCAGCGTTGTCCCAGACGTTTCCCGACCGGCTCATTGAGCAGGCGATGTCGTCGGGTCGCCAGCTGACCAGACGACCCAGGAAGTCATCGGTCAGCAACTGCTCGGCCCTTCGAACTTTATCGGACCTTTCCAATATGGCGTTGAAGTCTTCATCCATGCTTGGTCGTTGAGCGCCTTCGTCCGGACATCAAGGCCTCGGCTTGCGCGCCTGAAGAGGCAACAGGGATTTCGTGGAAGGATGGGAGGGCGGTCGAGCCGCCCCCGAGGTCAAGCTGACTTGTATTCCGGAGACTTGAAGGTGAGATGAGCGACGCTTTGCGGGGCATCCGCGATCTTGCGGATGTCGGCCCATGTCTGCTTGTAGTTAGGCAGGATCAGCTCGTTCGTGCCTGAATTGACGACGTTGCCCTGCACGCCCGTCGGGTAGCCGAACATCATGAAGGTCTCGCCGCGGCGCGCCGTCGGCGTCGGATAGACCATCGCCTGCGTCGCGCCGGCATCATTGAAGATTTCGACAAGGTCGCCCTCGTTCAAACCGGCATTGGTCATGTCCTGCGGGTTCATCTGGATGAACGGGTAGGGCCAACGGTCCATGACGAAGTCGTTCTCCTGGTCGAGATAGGCCGACTGCCAGACGTGGTTCGTGCGACCATTGTTGATCAGGTACTTGTACTTGTCCTTCTGAGCCTGCTTGCCCGGTGCTTGGAGACCGCGCCACTCCGACACCATGAACTTGGCCCTGCCGTCTTCCGTGCCAAACTTCCCGTCCTCGTAAAGCCTCTTAGTGCCTACCAGTTTCCCGCTCTCGTAGCCCGTGGCGGGCTCCTGGACACCGTTGTTGCCTGCTTCCCGCAGACGCTCGTAGGTGACGAACTCGCCGCCTTTGGCGACCTTGTGGTATCCGTCCATGAAGGCGTCTTCCTCGGTCTTCCAGTCGAAGCCCTTGAACTTGTCGGCGTAGTCCGCGTCGCCCATGTCGCGCAGCACGCGCTCCATGTGGTTCGCGAGCCTGGCCGCGATCAGGCAGTCCGCCATCGCTTGGCCGGGCGGGTCCATGTAGCGCTCGGTGAGGCGCATCCGACGTTCGCCATTCATTGACGTCAGGTTCATTTCGCCCGACGTCGCGGCGGGAAGGATGACGTGGCAGGCCTGGCCGATCTTGGTTGGGATGATGTCCACATTGACCGCGAAAAGACCACCTTGGTTGATCCCATCGACGATCGCCTTGACCATCGCGTCCCGGTCGCCGTAGGGCGCGGCGCTCATCGCGTCCTTCACGATGTCCGTCCGCTTCTTGTAGACTTTCTTGAACTCAAGGGCGTTCAAGGTCGTCTTGTAATGGTCGCATCCCCAGATGTGATGCACAGCTCCCTGTCCGCCGATCAGCAACTGGTCGACATAGGGGGCAGGCTTGCCGACATGCGCGTCGGACGGGCGCGCGTAGCCTTCCTGATGGCCGCCGAGGCGCACGCAGCCACCGCCCGGACGGCCTATGTTTCCGGTCGCCAACGCTATGTTCACAAGCGCCGCGTTGGTGCGGTAGTTGTCGTTGCCCCAGATCAGACCCTTCTCGTAGGGCATCATCGTTCGGCGGCGCTTGCCGTCCGACTTCGGTTCGGCGATCCATTGAGCCGCCTTTTCGATGTCAGCCGCGGGCACCCCGCAGATGTTCGACGCCTCTTCGAGTGTCATCCTGTTGCCATTGACGGCGTCCTCGAATCCTGTCGTGCTGGTGTCGATGAAGGCCTTGTCGGTCCAGCCCCTTTCGACAACGTGCGTGAAGATCGCATTGAACAACGCGAGGTCCGTGCCCGAGTTGATCGCGAGGTGCAGCACGTTGTCCGGGCCGACTTCCGCCTCGCATGCATTTATGCTGACGGTGCGCCGCGGATCGACGAAGACGATTCTGACGGGAGGATGTTCCTCGCCAGGCAACTGCTCGCTCTTCTTGCCGGCCGTGGTGCCGCGCATGTTCGGAACCCAGTGGTTCAGGAAGTAGTTCGTCTGGGTTTCGAGTGGATTGGCACCGACGCAGAAGATCGTGTCGGCGAGTTCCGCATCCTCGTAGCAGTTGTTCAGTTCGCCGACGCCCATGTCGCGGGTCGCGTGAACCTCGGAGTTGTATGCGGGGCGGTTGTGGATGCGGATGTTCTTGATCTTCATCGCCTCGAAGTACAGCTTGCCCGTACCCCAGGTGTTCTCGTAGCCGCCGCCAGCACCGCCGTGGTCGTAGGCGGAGACGAAGAGCGCATCCTCGCCCTTTTCTGTAATGACGGCTGCGGTCACGCGGGCGACGAGATCGAGCGCATCCTCCCAGCTGGTCGGCTGCATCTGGCCGTAGCGCCACACGAGCGGATCGGTGAGCCGCTGCTGCTGGGTGTTGCGGGCTTCCGAGTAGCTCATCTCCGCCATGCGCGCGCCGCGGACCGAGCCTAATCCCGAGTTAACGCTACATTCGCGATCTGGCATGATGACGATGTGGACGTCCTCGCCGTTCTGCTTGACGATGTTGTACATCGAGGGCGCATACCAGGCGACGGTTTCGGCCTGTTGCTGCTTCGAGAGGTCGACGCCGAAAATGTTCCTGTTAGGTTCCGTGCCGCCCTGTTTGTTCACTGGCCAGGTATAGGCGTGATAGCCGCAACCGACGATGCAGAACTGGCAGGTGACGTTGTGATGCTTTGCGTCCGCGGGAATGATCGGCAGACGGTCGATGTTGCGTTTGTAGGCCATCGTCCTCCTCCCTCAGAGCACGTTCGAAAGGCGGCCGTAGATCAGTTCGTCGACGCCCTCGGCGAAGATGTCTCCATTGTCGGCAATCCGGAGGGCGTACTGCGGCAGGTTCTGCGTGGCCTGGCCCCAGACCTGCTGGCCTCCCTTCTCGGGATCGAACACGGAGTAGTGCCCGGGACAGTTGAAGGTCTTGCTGGCGGCCGAATAGGTAAGGGGGAAACCCTTGTGCGGACAGATCGTTGAAAACCCGACGATGTCGCCGTCGAGACCGGCCCCGCCCTCAACCCGTGTCCCTAACTTGAGAAGAACTCCCGGAGCGCCAGCGTCCGGATAGGTTACCTCCAATGGCTCGTTCAGCTTGAGTTCGGAGACATTGGCAAGACGGTTCGACGGATACTCGACCCTCGCGGGGGACGTTGCCGCCTCAGCCCGAGGCGCGGCTCCAGCAGCGGCAACCGTCGCGCTGGCGGCTACCAGAGCGCTCCCGCGCAGGAATTGACGGCGGCCGATATCGACCATCGCTCTACATCTGTGCATCGATCTCTCCTCCCGCTGACCTTGGTCTGACGGGCCGGAGCGACACCTTTCTGGATCAACGACTCAATTCCAATTTCCGTCGCTGACCAAAGTGTCACGCGGATAATCAGACACTTTGTCTATAATTCGTTATGTCTGGAGTGCCCGACATGAAGGATAGTCGAAATATGTTGACTTGTCACCGCCGCGCCGCTCGGCAACTGAAGAGGCGGTGCTTGCAGGAGATTCCATGAAGAACGCGACGCTAGCCGTTGTCGGACACGCGCAAGGATCGCGGCCGAGCCCACTTTCCGAGCGAAATGGGAGCCAGGTAAACTCTGGCCTCCATTTCGGAAAAGCTGACGGCCCGGTCAACGGCGATTCCTCTCGTGGTCAATGATGGATATCTTCATGGTTAGACTGCAGACCGATACTGCGGGCTTCTAAATGACCTATCGGCTCTATTCGACCCAAGGAAGCGGTTGGCGTGCCTGCCGCTGCAGTCGATGACATGCGGCGGACGAAGACGTAGAACGCGGGCGTCAACACAAGGCCGAAAAGCGTCACGCCGATCATGCCGCCGAACACTGCGATCCCCATTGCGCTCCGCATCTCCGCTCCCGCACCCGTCGCCAGAACCAGAGGCACCACGCCCGCTATGAAGGCAACCGACGTCATCAGGATAGGTCGTAGACGCAACTTTGCGGCCTCGACCACTGCCTCAAGGGGCGCGATACCGTGCTTCTCCCTGTCTCGCGCGAATTCGACGATGAGGATGGCATTCTTGGCCGCGAGGCCCACCAGCACCACGAAGCCGATCTGGGTGAACACGTTGTTGTCTCCTCCCACAAGCCAGACAGCGCCCAATGCTCCCGTAATGGAAAGAGGTGCGATCAGCATGACAGAGAGCGGAATCGACCAGCTGTTGTATTGGGCGGCGAGGAACAGGAACGCCAGCAGCACCGAAAGCGGGAACACTATCAGAGCCGCGTTTCCGGCCAGCTTCTCTTGATAGGCGAGTTCGGTCCACTCCCAGTCGAAGCCCGGCAGTAGAGTTTCGGACAAGACCGCCTCCATTGCAGCGGTCGCCTGTCCCGACGAATATCCGCGAGCCGGTCCGCCGGAGACGTCAGCTGAGGGAAACCCGTTGTAGTGCATCACCCGGTCTGGTCCGTTGGTGTGAACGAGTTCGACGAGGGTGGACAGAGGAACCGTTGCGCCGTCCCGGTTCCGCACATACAGGTCCGACAGCGCATCTTCAGTCTGCCGAAACGGAGCCCGGGCTTGAAGCAACACTTTGTAGGTCCGCCCGTATGCGTTGAAATCGTTGACGTATGCGGTGCCAAGGTTCGCACGCATGGCCTCGAACACCGATGACAGAGGAACTCCCATCGCGAGCGCTTTGTCCCGATCCACCCGGACTTCGATCCGGGGAGCGTTGATGTCGTAGCTACCCATGATGCCCGAAAGTTCGGAGCGCGCCGTCGCGGCCCCGATGACTCGGCTGGTGACCTCCGCGAGCGCCTCGGGGCCGGCATTAGCGGTATCGAGGATATGCAGCTTGAAGCCGCCCGTAGCTCCCAGACCTGGCACCGGTGGTGGCGGAAAGACGCCGACGAAGCCGTCTTGGATAACAGCGAGCTTGCCCCAGAGCCGTCCAGCAATCGCGTCGGCACGCATGGAGGGGTCTCGGCGGACTTCGAAGGGATCGAGGATCGCGAAGACCACCGCTGCGTTTGGCAGGTTCGCGAACCCGTTGATCGAAACGCCGGGGAAAGCGACCACATCCGAGACGCCCGGCTCATCGAGCATCATACTGGTCATCTTGGTGACAACATCGTCAGTCCTGTCGAGCGAGGAGCCAGCGGGAAGCTGCGCGATGCCGACGAGGTAGTATTTGTCTTGCGGCGGAACGAATCCAGTCGGCGTGGACATGAGTCCCCAACCTGTCAGGCCAAGCACGACAACGTAGGCGACTGCGGCGACAACGCCGCGCCGGACGACGAGGCGGGTTGTGCTGGCGTATCCCGTAGCTGCGCGGTCGAAGACGCGATTGAATCGCCGGAAAAACCATCCGAACAACCAGTCGATGGCGCGTTGCACATGATCGCGCCGGTCGCCGTGCGCCTTGAGCAGCATCGCCGACAGCGCGGGTGAGAGCGTCAGCGAGTTGATCGCGGAAAGAATCGTAGAGACGGCGATGGTAACGGCGAACTGCCGATAAAACTCGCCCTGGAGGCCCGGAAGAAATGCCGCCGGCACGAAGACTGCGGCGAGAACGCTGGTGATCGCGATCACAGGGCCCGTGACTTCATCCATGGCGTCCCGGGCGGCTGCGAGCGGAGTCTTTCCCAGCGCGATATGGCGTTCGACGTTCTCGACCACCACGATCGCGTCGTCGACCACGATGCCGATCGATAGGACGAGGCCGAAGAGCGAAAGAGTGTTGAGCGAAAAGCCGAGCCCGAGCAAGACCGCGAAGGTGCCGACCAGCGAGACCACGACCGCGGCCAGCGGTATCAGTGATGCCCTCCAGCTCTGCAGGAACACGATGACGACGAGCACCACCAGCACCATTGCCTCGAACAGGGTGACGATCACCGACGCGAGCGATGCCTCGACAAAGACGGTTGGGTCATAGGCGATGCGGTACTGAATGTCCTCGGGAAACCTTCGGCCCAGTTCGGCCATCCTGGACCTGACGGCGGCGGCAACATCGAGCGCGTTCGCACCGGGGGCCTGCAATATCTGCAATGCGGCGGCCGGGTTGCCGTTGAGGGAGCCACGGAGCGAGTAACTGTCTGCCCCGAGTTCGACGCGCGCAACGTCGCCAAGGCGGACGAGTTCGCCCTCGGCCCCGGCGCGGACCACGATCCGTGCGAACTCTTCGGCGGTCTCCAGACGCCCCTGTGTGCCAAGCGCGACTTCGAAGGCGGCCGTGCCGCCCGGCGACTGGCCGAGGTTCCCGAGCGCGGCCTCGAGGTTCTGGTCCCGAAGAGCGGCGATGACGTCGCTTGCGGTCAGCCCGCGCGCCGCCAGCTTTGCCGGGTCGGTCCAGACTCGCATCGCGTATTCGCCCGCTCCCCATACCATCACATCGCCGACTCCTTGAATCCGGGCCAGCTCGTCGCGCACGTTCAGAATCGCATAGTTGGACAGAGCGAGTGCGTCCTTCGTCTTCTGGTCGGAGACCAGATGGACGACCATCAGGATATCTGGCGAGGTCTTCTGTGTGATGACGCCCATGCGCTGAACCTCCGCGGGAAGCCGGGGCAGGGCGCGTTGAACGCGGTTCTGCACCCTGACCTGCGCAGCCTCGGGGTCGACACCGTGAGCGAATGTGACCGTGGTGGTCATTCGGCCGTCGGTCGCCGTCTGCGAAGACATGTAAAGCATTCCTTCGACACCCATGATCGCCTGTTCGATCGGCGCGGCCACGGTTTCGGCGAGCGTCTTGGGATTGGCACCCGGGTAGGAAGCCATTACCTGGACGGTCGGGGGCGTGACGGCGGGATACTCCGACAGCGGTAGACGGAAGAACGAAAGCGCTCCTGCGATGACGATCAGGACCGACAACACTATCGCGAAAATGGGACGATCAATGAAGAAGCGGGGGAAACTCATAGTGCGCCCTCCACCGTCGGAAGCCGATCTCCGGGCATCGATACAAGCCTGGGGTCGACTGTCATGCCGGGGCGGACGAGGCCCTTGAGGATGACGCGGTCGCTGGGGGACAATCCGTGTTCGACCACCCGCAGGTCGCCTTCCGAAGCGCCGACCCGAATAGACCTCATAGACACCGTGTTCTTCTCGTCGAGCGAGAGGACGTACCGACCGCCCGGTGCCGTGCCGATCGCTGACTCGCTCACCAGAACCGTTTCGGCCGGCGGCTCGAGTGGCAATTGGACACGCACGAACATTCCCGGCTTGAGTTTTCCGTCGGGGTTATCGACCACCGCGCGGACACGGAGCGTTCCGGTCGACCGGTCCACTTCGGCGGAACCGAAATCCAGCTTGGCGGCGATGGGGTGGGCCTCCGCGGCGGCGGCGACTTCGATTGTTGCGGTCAACCCTGCGAGGTTCGTCGCCGACAGGCGCAGGAAAGTGCTTTCATCGATATGGAAGGTCACGTGCAGTTGGTCTACGCCCATAACCTTCGTCAGAACGCTGCCCGGCCCGGCCGCCACCTGGTTTCCCGGCTCGATGAACATGCGGTCGGCGACGCCGTCGATCGGAGAGCGGATTTCGGTCCACTGTAGTTCGAGCTCAGCCTGCCGGAGCGCGGCCCTCGCCGCCGCAAGCTCCGCTTTGCGGCTGCGCTGGAGAGCCGCGGCGTCTTCGCGCGCCTTTTTGCTGATCGCCCCGCTTCCAGAGAGGGAGGCTGCGCGAACAAGGTCGACCTCGGCCTGTTCGGCCAATGACAGCGCCCGTTCGACAGCGGCGCGGGCGGCGTCCACCTTCACTACGAAGGCTTCCGGGTCAACGCGGAAGAGGACATCGCCCTTCCTGACCCGCCCTCCTTCTCGAAAAGTGGCCTCTGTCAGGAGCCCACTTACCCTCGGAGTGATCTCGACATGGCGCACAGCTTCCAGGTGGCCCGTAAAGCGTGCGCTTGGAGCCATCCGACGCACGACGACGTCGGCGACGGGAACCGAGATCAATTGCGGTTGCGTCGTCGTTGGCGAGGAAGCTGCCGCAAAGGGGGTGACGTCGCTCCAAATCAGCGGCGAGGCGAAGGTCGCGATCGCGGCACTACCGAGCGCGATCACTGGAAGGCGAGGGATTTTCATGGCCATGCTCCGGCTGTTGTCGATCATGGCCCGAGTTTTGCTCGTTACAACGTTGGGAAGGTCAATGCCCTTCCAACGGTGTCAAGGTGAAAAAAGTTTTCCTGGTTGGAACTTGGATGTGCAAATGTCGGCACGATGATGCCCAGAATAGTGGCTGCTGGCGAAAGATTGCCCCGGTGCTGTTGTCGCTTGCGCAGTGGCGGCGAAATGATCCGCCCGCCACAACACTTCCCTACTCTGCGGGGACGGAAGCCGATTTCGCTCCCCTCAACACCACTAGCGCCGAAGCAGCGCCCGACGCGGCGACCACCGCCGCTCCAGATAGGCAGCCGTGAACCCGGGGTAGGGAAGCCCGGCGCTCGCCAGCGCCAGGGATCAGTCGGCGATCGCCTCGGGCGTGAAGAACACGTCGGCATGGAAGTCGTCCGTACCCAATCCGGCCGCGAAGACCCCCTCTGCCACCGCTTCGACCATCGCGGGCGGTCCCGCGACATAGGCCTTCCAGCCTTCGAGAAGGCAAAGGTCGGCGTCGATCGCGGCGCTGACGTGCCCAACGCGGAATCGCGCACTATCAGATCGCGAAGTCACGACCTGGTAGCTGAAATTAGGATGGTCGCCGGCCAACCGATCGAGGAGGTCGACATCATAGGCGTCGCGCTCTTCCCTGACACCGAAGTAGAGCCTGATCGGCTGCCGCATTCCGGACGAGAGCGCCGTCTCCACGATCGAGCGGATTGGCGCTAGGCCCGAGCCGCCGGCGACCGCGAGAATGGGTCCGGTGTGCAAAGACCGCAGATGCGCGTCGCCGAACGGCCCCTCCACCATGACCTTGTCGCCGACCCAAAGTTCCTCGTGGATGTGGGAAGACACCAACCCATTCGGCACCTTGCGCACATGGAACTCCAACTCGCGGCCGCCGGGCACGCTGGCGATGGAGTAGTCCCGCACGAGGCGCTTGCCGACGGTGAGCTTGACATACTGTCCCGCAGAGAACCTGAAGTCCTCGCCGCCCAAGGTGACATGCACCTTCAGGATATCATGGGTCGCAGACGAGACCGATGTCACGATGCCCTCCACCTGCTTGCGCCGATGCCCGGCTTCCGCGTCACCGCGGCTCCACATGACAGTCACGTCGCTTTGAGGAACCGCGCGACATGCGAGGATCAGCCCGGCCGCCTTCTCCTCGTCGGTCAGCGAGAACCTCGAATGCGGGAGCATCGTCACCGATCCGCTCGCAAGCCTGGACTTGCAGGAGCCACAGCGCCCGCTCTTGCAGCCGTGCGGATAGTCCACGCCGGCGGCGAGCGCTGCGGCAAGCAGGGTCTGGTCCGGGGCGGCGCGGATCGAGCTCCTCGCCAGCGGGAGAGTCACGAGGAAACCTTCGGGGTGCCTGGATTGGCGTTGAAGTCTTTTCATCTGATCGCATCCTTTCGTTCAGGCGACGGGTGTCGCGTCAGTCAGAATGCGGATTTCCAGCATTGGAAGGTCAATCCCACGCATGGGATTTGTCTTCCCAGAGACTTTCTCGATCCATGGGCTTGACCTTGTCACGCTGGCAAACCCCACCTTGCTTTGCGTGAGACAGAAAAGGAGTTCATCATGAAGTTTCACGTCGAAGACATGACATGCGGCGGCTGCGCCAAGGCGGTGACAAGCGCCATTCTCTCGCTGGACGCCAAGGCCAAGGTCACGGCTGACCCGATCACGCGCAAGGTGGAAGTCGAAACGGCGGCCTCCCGGGTCGAGATCGAGGAAGTTCTGATCGAGGCAGGCTATCCGGCGAAGGCGGCTTGAGCCGCAGACGGGTAGACCCCACCCGTCCTCCATGGATGTCTCGCTAGGACATCCATGGAGGACGGACGACATTCATGTCTTGAAATCTGGCTATCGGGATTGCCCGTCGGTCTACGGTCCCACCACCGCCTACAGTCGCTGGAACCGCTGGTCGCGGCGAAGGCGTCGACCGCATCGTACGGCGTGAAGACTTCACTCGAGCCATCCGCTCCGCCATGCGGAGTTCGTCAGATCAAACATAGGCGATGTCTAGCGGCAGCTTTCTCCCCGGGATCGTCACCGCCTTCGCGTTCCGCCAAGCCGTTAAAGTGCCGATCGTCTTAGCGGCCGACTTGAGCTCTTCGGACACCACAAGCGTCGCGCCCACCGACATAGAGACGGCCTGCAGCCGCTGCGCGACATTCACGACGTCGCCCAGCACGGTGTACTCGCTGTGGCACCCCGCCTCCAGCACTCCCGCCATTGCGGTCCCGGCATGCAGGCCGATGCCCGCCCTCAATGCCGGGCGGCCTGCGGCCTCCTCGCGCTTCCGCCATTGCTCGAGTTCGCCGACGAGTTCGACCGCGCATGCCAGCGCCCGGTCGGCGTCGTCGGCGCGTGGAGCGGGATGTCCGAACACGGCCATGACCCCGTCACCCAGAAACTTGTCGACAGCGCCGCCGTGCCTAACCACGGCAGCGGACACGATGTCGCGGAACTCGGACAGCATGTGGCGTAGTTGCCCGGCAACCGCGGACTCTGCGAAACTTGTGAAGCCTCTCAGGTCGACGAACATGACGGCGACTTTCCGACGTTGGAGTTGGAGGTTCTCGCCACCCGCGAGCTGATCGACAACGGTCGGGGAGAAGAACCGCGCGAGATTGCTCCCGCGCCGCCGAGCCGCCTCGGCGGCGGTCGCGGTTTCCGCATACTCGCGCACGATCACGTAGACCGCGAGCGCCGTGACACCGAAGCTGAGCGCAAGGCCGAGTTCGCGTTGGACTTCCGCGTCGATGAGGGCTTCGGAAAACCCGAGGCCCGTGTTGGCGACGGCGGCCGCGATTATGGACATCCATCCGACGAAAACGATCGACGAAAAGCGCACGACGTGTCTGGCGTCGGATGTGAGCGCGGCATTGATGAGCAGGACGAAGACGACAACCAGGCCAGGCGGCGTCAGCGCGTGCCCGTGATCGAGCGGCCCTTGCCCCGCATGCATGAAGAGCATGAGCAGGATGGCGACAGCATCGGCGAGTACGAACAACGGTTGCCGCCACTCGGCGTTCGGACGCCGGGCGGCAACGAAAAGCGACAGCAGCGTCACCGCCAGATAGCCGCCGATGAGCGCCGTGTGGACCGGACTTCTCTGGTAGGTGCCGATCACGAAATTGCCGACGAGGACCGCGACGGCGGCCACACGCAGAAGCTCGCTGCCGATCACCCTCATGCGGAAACAGCCGTCATCAGCGGTGTGAACACGTGCGCTGTGGCGCGCAGAATGGTTGGGCATGTCTATCCCTTGTCCGGTGTTCTGGTCTTCAAATCGTCTGGGAGGTGGGGAATGGAGGTCCTGCCGAGGACTTGAACCTGGATCGGCTGGTACGGAGCAGTTGCTCCGGCGTTGAGCTACCAGGGCCGTGATCCGTGCAACGCGCCGTTGACCTCCACCTTCAAGCTGATCGCGCAGTTGACGTTACCGTCACACCGCCGCGACCCCGAACTTGCGGCCTTCCTTTGCGGGGGTCGCGTCGACCTTTCCCTTGCCTTCGGCGAAGCCCTCGATGATCGGGCAGTCTGGGCGTTCATCGCCATGGCAGTGGTTGACGAGGTGCTTGAGGGTCCTGGTCATCTCGGCAATGGCCGCCGCCTTCCGTTCGAGTTCGGCCACCTGTTCCAGGGCGATCGCCTTGACGTCGGCGCTTGCCCGCGAGCGGTCGCGCCATAGCGCAAGCAATGTCTTCATCTGCCCAACCGAAAACCCGAGGTCCCGC
This sequence comes from Mycoplana ramosa, assembly GCF_041930185.1. NCBI lineage: Bacteria > Pseudomonadati > Pseudomonadota > Alphaproteobacteria > Hyphomicrobiales > Rhizobiaceae > Mycoplana > Mycoplana ramosa. Next base: position 106,255 of record NZ_JBHEEW010000009.1, read on the forward strand.
GCCCGACGCACGAAGCGCAGCGTGTGGACGTCGTTGTCGGTGTAAGTCCGGTAGCTCGAGTCCGTACGGTGCGCGGGTTTGATCAAGCCGATCTGCTCATAGTAGCGGATCATCTTCGCCGAGACCCCGGTCGCCTTGCTCGCTTCTCCGATGTTCATGTCCATCTCCTTGGATCGTGGTGGCCCGCGCCGTCATCGGCGCGGGCGACTGGTTTCAAGCCGTCCGGAAGGTGCGCAGCCTCAGGGCGTTCGCGAGCACGAAGACGCTCGACATGCCCATGGCGGCGGCGGCGAGGACCGGGGACAGCAGAGCGCCGTTGACAGGATAGAGAACGCCAGCGGCGACGGGGATCAGGACCGCGTTGTAGGCGAAAGCCCAGAACAGGTTTTGCTTGATGTTCCGGATCGTCGCCTGGCTGAGCGCGATGGCGCGCGGTACCCCGGTCAGCTCGCCTGACATCAGGACGACATCGGCGCTCTCGATCGCGATGTCGGTACCCGTGCCAACGGCCAGGCCCACGTCCGCCTCGGTCAGTGCCGGCGCGTCGTTGATGCCGTCGCCGATGAAGGCCACCTTGCGTCCACCGGAACGGAGCCGCTTCACGGCGTCCACCTTGCCGTCCGGCATGACTTCGGCGACAACCTCGTCGATGCCCAGCTGTGCCGCAACCGCCCGAGCTGTATGACTGTTGTCGCCAGTGATCATCGCGACCTTCAAGCCGAGGGCGTGGAGGGATTTGATCGCCTCGAAAGTCGATTCCTTGATCGGGTCGGCGACGGCGATCACGGCGGCCAGCCTGCCGTCGACGGCGGCATAGAGCGGCGAGCGGCCAAGGCTGCCAAGTTCCTTGGCACGAGCCGTGAAACCGGAGACGTCGATGCCCGCCGCAGTCATCGCCCGGTCGGCACCGACGAGGACCTTGCGGCCGTCGACGGTTCCGGTGACACCAAAGCCCGGCTGGGCTTCGAACCCGGTGACGGCCAACGCACCGATGCCCAGGTCCTTGGCCCCTGCGACGATCGCTTCGGCGATTGGATGTTCTGAATTCGCCTCCACGCTTGCGACCAGGCGGAGGACCTCGGTCTTCTCGAAACCTTCGGCGATTTCGAAGTCGGTCAGCTCCGGCCTGCCTTTGGTCAGGGTGCCCGTCTTGTCCAGTGCCACGACGTCGACGTCACGCAGGCTCTGCAGCGCCTCACCCTTGCGGAACAGGATGCCGAATTCGGCGGCGCGGCCGGTGCCGACCATGATAGAAGTCGGTGTGGCGAGACCCATGGCGCATGGGCAGGCAATGATCAAGACGGCGACGGCGTTCACTAGCGCATAGGTAAGCGCGTGCTCCGGACCGAGGGCAAGCCACGCTGCGAACGTGATCGCCGCGGCGGCGATGACAGCTGGCACGAACCAACCTGTCACCTTGTCGACCAATGCCTGGATTGGCAGCTTCGACCCTTGTGCCGCCTCGACCATCCGGATGATCTGGGCGAGCAGGGTGTCGCCGCCGATCTTGGTGGCACGGAAGGTGAAGGAGCCTGTCTTGTTGATCGTGCCGCCGACGACTTCGGAGCCCACGACCATTTTCACAGGAACGGGTTCGCCCGTGATCATGGACTCGTCGACATATGACTCGCCGTCGATGACGGTTCCGTCGACCGGAACCTTCTCGCCGGGACGGATACGGACGACGTCGTCGCGCCGGACATCAGCGACTTGGACCTCGATGAACTCGCCGCCGCGCTGGACGAAAGCGGTCTTGGGCTGGAGCCCGATGAGATGCTTGATCGCCTGGCTTGTCTTGCCCTTGGCGCGCGCCTCAAGGAAGCGGCCGAGAAGGATCAGCGTGACGATGACGGCGGCCGCTTCGTAGTAGACGTTTTCGGTACCTTCGGGCAGCAGCTCGGGCAGGAAGGTCGCGATGACCGAATATCCCCAGGCCGCCGAAGTACCGAGCACGACCAGCGAGTTCATGTCCGGTGTCCAGCGCAGAAGGTTTGGCACGCCTTTCCGGAAGAAGCGCAGGCCGGGCCCGAACAGCACCAACGAGGCGAGGACGAACTGCAGATAGCGGTTCTCCTCCATGCCGATTGTCTCCATGACCCAGACGTGGATAGCGGGAACGAGATGCGATCCCATCTCGAGAACGAAAAGCGGCAGCGTGAACACCGCCGCGAAGGCGACCGACAAGCGAAGCGCTTTCAGTTCCTGCACCTTGCGGTCCGGCTCCGGACCGGCCGCCGCCTCGCGCGGATGGATGACCTCGTATCCGGCCTTGCGGACCGCGCCCTCGAGCGCGGAGATGTCGCCGCCGGTGAAACGGATGGTGGCCTTCTCGGTCGCGAGATTGACGTTGGCTTGAAGCACGCCCGGCACCGCCGACAGCGCCTTCTCGACGCGGCGGACGCATGACGCGCAGGTCATGCCCTCGATATGCAGCTCGCGGGTTTCCACCCGGGGTTCATACCCGGCCTTCGATATCGCCTGGATCACCGCGTCGGCCACCGACGGATCGCTGTAGGAAACGGTCGCCCGTTCGGTGGCGAGGTTCACGTTAGCGGCCTCGACCCCCGGCACTGCAGCGATCGCCTTCTCGACCCGGCGCACGCATGAGGCGCAGGTCATTCCGTCGATGCTGAACTCGGCCCAGGAGGTGTCGAAACGTTCTTGTTCAGTCTTCTTGAGCGCAGTCATGGAATTGTCCCTTTCACTAACTGCACAAGTAGATAATCCTTCCAAGCTTGGTAAGGTCAAGCGGCGCGTCGAAGATTTTGTGGGCTGTATCGCAGCCGACCGGAGGTCTATGGCTGCCCTGCAGACGGGGCAGGGGGTGCGCCGTCATCTGGCAGTGGCAAGCGACCTCTCAGGGGGCGGCTGGAACGCGCTTGATTGTTCTATTGATCACCTTCGCCGCCGCTACGCTACGCGGTTGTCCGCGCGGTCCCTCTCGTCGACGCGCTTCGCGGCCGGGCCAGGCAGGCCGACAATCTCGTCAGCAGATTGGTTCTTCGGCTACTAGGCCCGACCGAAAACGAACTGCCAATCCTCGCTCTTTTGATCGCGATCCTGGTTGGAGCAGCCTGGCTGTTCTTCGGGATCGCTGAAGACGTCATCACAGGCGATCCCCTGGTAACATTCGACAAATCCGTGTTTGCTGCAGGGCATCAGGACGAGCGTCGCCGACGCGGTCATGATCGGGATCACCGAGCTTGGCGACACGACGGTCGTGCTCGCAGTATCTGCCGCAGTCTTGGTCCCCCTCACTGCACGCCGGTCTTGGCGAACGGCAGGCTACTTTCTCGGCGCAGTCGTTGGAGCTTCAATCTTCAACACCGCGATCAAGGTCGCAGTTCATTGCGTGCGGCCGAGTCCCGACAGGCGTCGGTTTGAGGCGCGTGCAGGGCAAGTCGCGGGCAATCAGAAAGCCAAGCATCCGCCGCCCCATCGACGCTCATTGACCTTGCATAAAGGTCTGCATCTCTTCCAGCGTCACCTTGCCGTCCTTGTTCGCGTCCACGCTGTCGAAAATGCGCTTGTGGACTGCGGTGACCTCTTCGAAAGACAGTGCGCCGTCGCCATTCGTATCCGCTACAGCGAACATGATCTTCATCATTTGGCCGCGCATCGGTCCCATTGGCATCCCGCCCCTCATTCCCTGCATTCTGCCGCCCATCCCCATTCCAGGCATCTGGCTTTGCCCCGCCTGCGTTCCTTGGCTCTGAGTGTCGTCATCTCCTGATTGGGCGGAAACAACGGTTACGGGACCCATCGATAGAAGAATGGCGGCTACTGTCATGCATGTCAGTTTTCCCGGGGCCATTTGCGTGCTCCTTTTGCGTCCACAGATTGGTCGGTACGCACCCGAAGATTGGCGAACTACTGTATGGCCTCGATGTCAAACCCCATCGGATATGACCCGACAATCAGGAGGCGGGGGCTATCTGTCGTTTCCCAGACTTTGCGCGACGGTGGCCTCCGCTCGAGGATCGCTTCCTCTACGCAGAGCCTCATGCCGAGGATCGTACCGGTCATGCGTATCCGCCCGCCTATTTCCCGACCCTCGGTCTGATCGAACTCGTACGATATTCGACCGCCGAGCATCATCATCGAAGGTTGCCACATACGTCCGGCAACGCGGCGATGATTGTCCAGATACTCGAAGAGCGCCTCGGCCGACGCCTGGATGTGAACCCTTGGATTCGGCCGAGTGCTGGTAGCTCATTTTTCTTTGTCCGAAGTGCCTCGGTGACGGCCGTGGCCGCCGTGCCTGTGGAAGAGGTGCATGATGGGACACGCCAGCAGCACCAGGTAGGGCAGGAGCCCCAGCGCGTGTCCCCAATGCTCCCGAAGGACGAAGAACAGGACGATGATGGCCAAGGATGCAACCATCAGCGTCCAGGTCCGGGACGAAGTCATAGCTTGACGCTCCTCAATCTCAGCGAGTTGCCGATGACGCTCACCGACGACAGCGCCATCGCAGCCGCAGCGATGATGGGCGACAGGAGGAGGCCGAAGGCCGGATAGAGAACGCCCGCGGCAACGGGAACACCCAGGGCATTGTAGATGAAGGCAAAGAACAGGTTTTGGCGGATGTTTGCCATGGTGGCGTGGCTGAGCTGTCTGGCCCGCACGATGCCCTGAAGGTCGCCCTTCAGGAGCGTCACACCGGCGCTTTCTATCGCGACGTCCGTTCCGGTACCCATTGCGATGCCCACATCGGCGGCGGCCAGCGCCGGTGCGTCGTTGACGCCGTCCCCGGCCATGCCGACGATCTTTCCTTCGCTCCGCAGCCGCGAGACGATCTTGCTCTTGTTTTCGGGAAGGACCTCGGCTTCGACCTCGGTGATGCCGAGCCGCCGGGCAACGGCGTGAGCGGTTGTCTCGTTGTCACCGGTGAGCATGACGACGCGTATTCCCGCGCCCACCAGCGCGCTGACGGCTTCCGGGGTCGTAGGTTTGATCGGGTCGGCAATCGCATACAGCCCTGCAACGCGTCCATCCATGGCCATGAAGATGACCGTCGCACCGTCATTGCGCAGTTCTTCCGCCTTGGCCGTCATGGACGAGACGTCGATCCGCTCCTCCGCCATGATCCGGTTGCTTCCGAGGATCAGGGCGTGGCCGTCGACCATGCCGATGACGCCCTTGCCGACCGGGCTGTCGAAGCCTTCGGCGCTGCCAATCGGAATGCCGCGTTCCCGAGCGGCGTTGACGATCGCGAGCGCCAGCGGGTGCTCGCTGGAGTTCTCCAGGGTTGCCGCCAGGCGAAGGAACTCGGTCTCGGACAGATCGGTACGCGGAATCATCGCGGTGACCTTGGGCCGCCCCTCGGTGAGGGTGCCCGTCTTGTCGACGACGATCGTGTCGACCTTCTCGAAGCGCTCGAGAGCCTCCGCGTTTTTGATCAGCACGCCGAGACGAGCGCCGCGCCCGACGCCGACCATGATGGACATGGGGGTGGCCAGGCCGAGCGCACAGGGGCACGCGATGATGAGCACGGCAACGGCTGCCACCAGCCCATGGGCGAACCGCGGTTCGGGTCCGAACATCATCCAGGCGGCAAACGAGACGATTGCAACGATGATGACCAGCGGGACGAACCAGCCCGACACCTCGTCGGCGAGGCGCTGGATAGGCGCGCGGGAGCGCTGGGCGTCCGCCACCATCTGCACGATCTGCGAGAGCATCGTGTCGTGTCCGACCTTGCCCGCCTCCATGACGAAGGCACCCGTCTGGTTCATGGTGCCGCCGATCAGCTTCGCGCCGACCTCCTTGGTGACCGGCATCGATTCACCGGTAATCATCGACTCGTCCACCGAGCTGCGGCCCTCGACGAGGACGCCGTCGACCGGGACTTTTTCGCCGGGGCGGACGCGCAGGCGGTCACCGACGACCACTTGGTCGAGACCGACGTCCTCCTCCGAACCGTCCACGCCGATCCGTCGCGCGGTCTTGGGAGCCAAATCCAGCAATGCGCGGATCGCTCCGCCCGTCTGCTCGCGGGCACGCAGTTCGAGGACTTGCCCGAGTAGCACGAGGACCGTGATCACCGCCGCTGCTTCGAAGTAGACGGCAACGGAGCCTTCTGCCGATCGGAAGGTGGCAGGAAAAATCCCCGGAAACACGGTCGCGACCACGCTGTAGAGCCAGGCCACGCCTGTACCCATCGCAATCAGGGTGAACATGTTGAGGTGGCGTGTCACCAGAGACTGCCAGCCCCTCTGGAAGAAGGGCCAGCCGGCCCAGAGAACGACCGGGGTAGCCAAAACCATTTGCAGCCAGTTCGACATCTGCGGACCCAGCAGCATGTGCAGGTTTGTCAGATGGGCTCCCATCTCTAGGATAAAGACTGGCAGCCCGAGCACGAGGCCGACCCAGAAGCGGCGTCGCATGTCCAGGTACTCTTCGCTCGGTCCCGACTCGGCCGTGGCGATCACCGGCTCCAGCGCCATGCCGCAGATAGGGCAATTGCCCGGCCCGATCTGCCTGATCTGCGGATGCATGGGGCAGGTGTAGACCGTGCCTTCCGGCACGGTCTGCGTTGAAGTCGCGCCGGACTGGCTCGATCCAGGACGATGTCCGTCGTGATCATGGCCGTGGTGATCCTGTCCGGAGTGTTCGTGCCCATGTGTGTGGTGTTCATGTGCCATCGTAAGTCTCCGGCTAGATCGCGTTTTGATAGGCTACGAACGACATCATGCCCGTCGCCATGTGATAGAGGTGGTGGCAGTGGAACGGCCAGTGTCCAGGGTTTGTCGCATCGAACTGGACAGCCACAGTCGCCATGGGCGGCACGAGCACCGCATCGCGCACCGCTCCGTTGATGCGCTTGCCGTTGATGCCCACCACCTGGAAATGATGGCCGTGCAGGTGCATCGGATGCGCCATCATCGACATGTTCCGCATCACCAATTCTACGCGGTTTCCGCTCGCCACCTCCATCGGGCCATCTGCGGTTCCGATTCCCCAGGTATAGGAGGCCATGTCTCCGGTCAGCGTCAGGGCATACGTCCGGTCCGCGGCGCGTTGCGCCAGCGGGTTTTCCGCCTGCAGCGATTCTTCCATCGCCAGATCGAGCACCGGGCCGCTCTCTGCAGCCATCGTAACGACCTTGAAGATGCTGGCGTCCGCAGTCGCGAGGATGACGCCCGTCCGCTCCTTTGCCCCCTCGCGCAGGGCCAGGATGGGGAAAGCCCCGGAACCTGGCGGAAGCTGCAGGCGGATGTCGAGCCGCTGCCCCATTGAAACTGGGAAGCGGCTTCCTTGTAGCGGGACGACGTCCATCCCATCGACCGCGATCAGTTCGCCTGGGAGGGTGCCGGTGTCGATGGTGAAGGCGGTCGCGGTCGCGCCGTTGATGATGCGCAGGCGGACGCGCCCGCCCTTCTCGACCGCGAAGACCTCCGGATCATCCAGCGTGCGATCGTTGGCAAGGTAGGCGTCGTACTCGATGTCGTTGAGGTCCATGGCCGGCATGCCCGGCATCGCCATGCCCGGCATGTGCTGCTGGTGCATCCCCTCCATGTCGGGCATCGCCGACGCCATGTGCCCGGCGGCCATGTGCCCCGCCATGGCGTGGCCGGAACCGGGGGCCTTCAATCCGGTCAGCAGTTCCTCCGGTGTCTTGAAGGAAAAGTCGTGGAGAAGGATGACGACCTCCTGCTCGTCACGCGCACGGTCGGCCGCTGTCCGCACGATAAGCGGGGCCGCCAGCAGGGCTTGCTCCTGCAGCGTGTGCGCGTGCATCCAGTGCGTGCCTCCCTGACCAACCGGGAAGAGGTAGTGGCGGGTTTCGCCGGTGGGGAGGAGCTTGGCCGGATTGTCAGGCACGCCGTCCATGTCCCACGGAGGCGTCAGCCCATGCCAATGGATCAGCGTGTCTTCGCCCGAATGGTTCAACAAATTGACGTCGAAGTCGCCTCCGGCGTCGAGAACCAATCCGGGCTTTCCGTCGGCCGTGCCAAGTTGAAATACGGTCGCGGCTTTCCCGTTCACCTCAAGGACGCGCTTGGAGATGGACAGATCGGTTGTTCTGTTGGTCGCCGCCCGGGCGGCGCTTGACCAGGGATAGTTTGCGATTGGTGCGAGGGCCGCTGCGCCAATGGCCAGCGTCTTCAGGAATTGTCTGCGGTGCATCTTGATATCTCTCGATCTCGGTCGGAAGCCCGACCTGCTGACGTGTCGGCCCGAGATGGCTCGGGCCGGGTTTCATTCACGACAGGTTGGATCGAGGCGGCTCGAAGACGGCAGCCGCATCCTGGCCCGATAGGCCGACAAGCGCGGTGGGAAAATATGACGGCGTGATTTCGTTGCTCCACGCCGACGAAGCGGGAGAAGGGATGGCGGCACCACAGATGGCGCATGACTTCGCGCAACAGAGCGTGTCCTTGACCGTCTTACCGTGGTGATGGTCTCCGTCGACGGACGCTTGTTGTGGCGACGCGAGAAGGCCCTGAACGGCCACGTCCGCAGTGTGGCAATCAGCCGGCATGGCCTGTGCCGGCGCGTTGAGGAGCAGGCCCGCAATGAGCACGGCCAGAACCAACCTCAACAATGTCACGAAGCATTTGCGGCTTATCATCAGCTCGGCTCAAACCTCGGCGTTGACTGCTAAGTAGGCGCTCCCCTTTGGCGCGCCTTGACCTTCATCAATCTAAATTATGATCCCCCGGTGCGGGGGCATGCAAGTGGATGGCGGCTTCAGCCCCCCTTGCAGCAGCACGATTTTTTGGAGGTGGCCCCGTAACCGGCTTCCGCGATCGCGGCGACGAACCTGTCGGCTCCGACCTGGGAGTCTATGGATGCCGTTTTTGCCTCGAGGTCGATAGCGACCTCCGCCGCAGGATCTACCGATTTCACGGCCTTCGTCACGGCCGCAACACAGTGGCCGCAGGTCATGTCCGGAATATCGAGATGGAACATTAGGAAGTCTCCTGGTGGTTGTTGGAACGAGAATGGGGCTTCCCACTGTGGGAAGGTCAAGGGGGCCTTGGCAAAACATTTGGATGGTTTCGGGTGGTGCGGTGCATCCGTCCGTCGCAGCAGATGCTGGCTTCCAAACGCCCATTGATTTCGCCTTTCGACGCCTGATGATCGTGCTGGCAATGCTCGGAGTTTTCCTCGCGCCAGTGGGCATCAGCGCGGCTGCAAGCGCGATGACGTCCGCCGCCCTGCAGCGTACGACCGGCATGGTCGCCATGGCCCAGATGCCGGCGCGTCGTGCTGCCCCGCTGACGAACAGGCGCAACCGGGCAATTGCGACACGTCTTGTCCTCTGTCTTTGATATGCTCGTCCGCTGTTATCGTCGGTGAACGCCTACCTGATGGCTGGCCGGCCGCGCCGCGCTTTGGCCCGTTCTTCGACATTGGCCCGGACAGGCAGCTTTCCCCGGCGTTTGTCGAACCACCTTCTCATCCTCTAAAGGCCTGATTTCGATTTCGATCATGTTGGCCACTCTCCATAGGTGGCCGACTAGAGTGCGGAACGGCTATCCGTGAGGGGGACTCGTCACAGTCAGTACTTCAGTCTTTCGAGTCGACAATATTTTGGGCGAGGGCAGTTTGTGGCAAACCTATCGGCGCGAGTTACCCAATCCAACGGTCCCAGCGACGAACCAATGGAGCGCCATCAGCTGCTTCATTGATTTTACTGATGAATAATGAGGAAAATGGCGCGCCGAAGAGGATGAAACTGGGAACGCGTATGTGATTGTATTTGACATCAATTCTACAAAATCCTAGCGCCGCTTTAACCTGTATCTGCTCAAGCGGGCAGGATGATCGTCGGCTTGCCAAGCGCTTGGACCGGATAGAGAAGGATGATGATATTGTGCGTTGTATCAAACGCCTCAGCGACGCATTCATGTGGTGCGCCATTCCGGTCCGCAATTGATAGCGTTCGCGGGCTTGTCATTTTGCGGCCCAAGGGCAGGACGGCGCCCAGGGCGTGGTCTAGCGTGATGTGGGAATCGTCAGGCCGTCCGAACTGAGCAACGAATGACGGCGAAGGCTCGATCCTTCGAACGGCGGCCTGTGCCCCATGTCCGTTTACGTACTCGATCGGTTCTAGGATATAGACTACGCAAGCCCTGTGATGCGTGCGCGCGAATTCACGTGCTGATGCGTAGTTGGAAGCACCAAATTTTTTGGCAAGCTTGATCGGCGTTTTGATGTCAAAGGAGCAGTCGGCAGCAAGACGCGCGTAAGTGTCGCCTTTGAACAGTGCAAAACGCGCAAAATTGTTGGCCTCGCGTTCGAACTGATCGGCGATCTCCGGGGTAAGCGTCTGGTCGCAATCCTGGAAGAAGCGAAACATCTTGCGATGAACGGGAAGATCGTGATGCGCGGTCTCATGCAGGGTTAGAAAGGTCTTTTTCGAATTCGATTTGATAGATGTACCGTCGATATGAATCAGGCCCTCGGCGGCATCGTAGATGCCAAACACCTTTGAAATGGCGGACTTGATTTGATTGCCAGCTTCGGCGGCCTTGCCGCGCAGGTATCCAAGTATGGCGGCGGGATCAAAAAGGCTTGTCGGCGCGAGTTGAACGTTGGCAGCGGCGAGAATATCATCGATCGGCACGGGGAACCTGTCCCATGCACTTGCGCGGTCGAGGAGCCGCCGTGCCCGCTCCTCGACCGCGTGAAGGTCCTCGGGGTTTAGACTGCTGTCATCAGGTTTGGTCACCCGGCTTTTTCCTACTACGCATGAATTTCAGATATTGAAGCATCTCTGCTTCTTCCTCGGAAGTTAGGTTGTGTTCGGCGAAAGTAGCGACGCGCCCATGCCGCTCGGTATCGTCGCGTTTCGTTGACGACGTGAGAAATCCGGCCATCTCCATGAGCTTCTCAAAATCGATCGCATAGAGTTCGGCGAGCGCATGCAGGATATTGGGGGAGGGCTTCTGAATCTTCCCGTTCTCGATTTGGCTGAGATAGGCGTTCGACACCTGTTTATTGGTGGCCTCCTCTACTCCACGCAACGTCATTTTCCGGTCGGTCCGAATCGAAGCGAGATACTGACCGAGGGTGGGCTTCGATGAGCTCCTCCCGTCAGTGGGGGCGAGCATGACTGTATCCTCCTGTAAGGCATTGTAGCGTTTATGATTCTAGCGCGATTTCGCTATTCAGGTCAAGCTTGCTAAGTTTGTGCTTGATAAACCTAGCATGCTATGTTACATACTGGGTGAGAGGGCATCCCGCCCGATCAGGTTCTGAATGGAGTATGTGCAATGGCCGAACTTAGAGAAGACAGGAGGGCCGATTCCGGCGTGGAAGAGGTCCTCGATGAGATCATCGATCTCGAAGAATACGCGAAGGCGGGCAGGAGACCGCCTTTGTCCAAGGGATACCGGGTCCTTGTGAACGGCGATGCGTTCGTTCTGCATGATCCCGAGCTGACCGGGCGCGAAGTCTTGACCCTTGCCGGGCTGTTGCCCGCAGAGAACTACACGCTGCGGCTGAAGATGGTGGGCGAGCGGCCGCGGAAGGTCGGCCTCGATGAGAAGATCAATCTTCGGCATCGGGGCGTGGAAAAGTTCAAGGCGCTGCCCCGCGACCAGACGGAGGGCTGAGAGATGGCCCTTCGCCGCGAGTTTGATCTGCCACCTACCGATCGTGAGTTTCTCGATGAGTACGGTCTGCCGTGGGAGACAATCGTGGACGGTTCCCAATGGGTGCTTGTCCATGATTTCCCTCTCCCGCGCGGCTACAACCATGAGACCGTCACTGCTGCTATTAGGATCGAGACGGGCTATCCCAACACCGAACTTAACATGGTGTACTTTTACCCGTCGCTCGCGCGCAAAGACGGGAAGCCGATAGGGGCAACGGAGGCTCGGCAGGCGCTCGACGGCAAGACTTACCAGCGGTGGTCCCGCCACCGGACCGCTGCCAATCCTTGGAAAATCGGGCGTGACCATATCGGAACGCACGTCATTCTGATCGAGGACTGGTTGGATCGGGAGTTTGAGAAATGCCCGTGCCAGTGACCCTCGCGCTCTCGGGCGATCAACACGAACACCTGAAGAGTATTCTCTTCCCCGGCGACGGAAACGAAGCCGTCGCTATTCTGCTCTGCGGCCGCCGCGCGGGCGACCGACGCCATCGTCTCGCGGTCCGCGAAATTCATGGCATTCCCTACGAGGAATGTGTCGAGCGGACGCCGATGCGGGTCACATGGCCGCCGGACTATATCGCGCCGATTCTGGAGCGCGCGGCGGATGAGGGCCTCTCGGTAATAAAAGTCCACAGTCATCCCGGTGGCCACGCGGCATTTTCTTTGACCGACGATAAGGGCGATGCTCAGCTGCTCCCAATGATCCGCGGTTGGGTCGAAGCGGATATACCGCATGGCAGCGCCATCATGTTGCCGGATGGGCAAATGTTTGGCCGCGTTCTGAACGCCGATAACGGGTTTGATCCCATCAATTGCATCAGCGTCGCTGGTGACGATCTTCATTTTTGGTACGCTGATGCCGGCGGCGTTGGACTGCCGAGCTTTGTTGCTTCTCACGCGCAGGCATTCGATGACGGTACAATCGAGCGCTTTCGCCGACTTTCTTTCGCTGTTATCGGAGCGTCCGGCACCGGGAGCCCAACGATCGAGCAGCTCGTGAGGCTTGGAGCCGCGGTCGTTGTCAGCGTGGACGACGATCACATGGAGGAGCGCAATGTAAATCGCATCCTCAACTCGACGATGGAGGACGTGAGGCACAAGCGCTCGAAGGTCGATGTCCTGGCAGATGCCGCTGAGCGAACAGGGCTAGGAACGAAAATAATTCGGGTAAAAAAGAATCTCTGGGACCCGGATGTCGTCCGCGAGGTCGCGCAATGCGATATCATTTTCGGATGCATGGACACGGTGGATGGCCGTTACCTCCTGAATGCGATCGCTTCCTATTACTCGATTCCCTATTTCGATATCGGAGTTCGGCTCGACGCCGTGAAATCCCCTACTGGCAAAGCCCGTATTCGCGAGGTCTGCGGCACCGTCAACTATCTTCGTCCGGGACGCTCAAGCCTGGTTAGCCGCGGCCTGTTTTCGATGAGCGATGTCGCCGCTGCGGGTTTGCGGCGAAATGATCCTCGCGCGCACGAACGGCAAGTCGAGGATGGATACATCAGAGGGGTCCTCGCCCACCGGCCGGCTGTCATAAGCGTGAATATGTTCGCTTCGAGCCTTGCGGTGAACGAACTTCTTGCCCGCCTTCACCCGTTCCGCGAGGAAAGCAATGGCGCTTATGCAGCCGTCATTTTCAGTCTCGCCAGCATGGAGTTCTTCTATGATCCCGAGGAAGGGATTTGCGACATCCTCGGCGGCAAGGTCGGCTTTGGCGACACTTCGCCCCTGCTGGGCCTCATGGAACTGTCGAAGAGGCAAGGCGCATGAGAAAGCTCAGAGCCTTCCTGTATAGCGTATGCCTGCGCCTCTACGGATGGATCGTTCCACCCTATGCAACCCAAGTGGTCGAGGAGAGCCTTCCAAAGCGGCTAAAGCGTCGGACGCTCTACATTGTGGAAGAGGACGGATACCAGGAACAGGCGGCTATGATATGCCCGTGCGGCTGTAGGGCCGTTCTCCATATGAATTTGCTCCCCGATGAACGGCCGTGCTGGCGAGTGACGAGGCATATGGATGGCAGCACAAGTCTACATCCGTCCGTATGGCGTCAAAAGGAATGCAAATCGCATTTCTGGTTCCGCAAAGGCCGCGTGAAGTGGTGCCGAGCAGCCTAGCCGTCGCTCCCCATGATCGGACAGGCTCTTGAGAAACAATAAACTATTCTACAGAAGGGCCGGAAGTTCCTCATTCTCTAGGAACTCCAAAAAATCTGGGTTGCTCAGGACGGCGTCGTAAAAAATATGCTCCCAGCTATTTGGAGTAAGGTCTTCCGCATTGGTCTTAAAGAGTTCCAAGGATGCTCTGACATCCTGTCCCGACGCCCTCATCTTGGAGACCAATCGGAGAAGCCTACGGAACTGCTCGCGGAAAAAGCGTGTGTAGCGCGGGACAATGGCAAGCTCCCTTAGATGGCATCCAACCAGACGTTCCTGCACCGGTGTTAACCCAGGGGCCGGAAGGAGATCGAATAACGGAGCGGTGAACGGTGCCTGAATGGTGAGCTGAAGAACTTGTTCCGCGATGAAGACATCGAAGTAAGGATGAAGGAAGAAACGAGAATCGGCATGATCGCCCGTTTTTATCCCTTTCTCCTTCTGGCACGCGTCGCACATGGGAAAGAGATTGTGTGGCGTAACACAGAAATGCGGATACTCAGTTTTGGGAAGATAGTGATCTAACGTGTTGGGTCGTCCTGCCTCCCCGCACGCTGGGCAAGCAGTAAGATCATGATCGCGAAGGTCATCCAGGATCAGTCGCTGTGCTGCCCCTTCCTTAGGAGAGAGGTACAGGTTCAAAAAGCTCTTTTTTCGTACGTTCGCCGCAGGCCACGGCGGCACGACTGCGGGTGAGCCGCCCGCGTTGAGGTATGCCTGTACGCGGCTTCTCCATTCACCAGCAATGCCGGTGAAGTACGCGGCATTTCTGCCGCCCTGACGTTCTGCAACGACGTCGTCTACGAGCTGAAGCGCGCAGGCTGTCGGTGCTGGCAGCCTCATTATCATCAGTCTCGCTCCATTGCCCTGATCTGGATGATGAGCTCTTCGTTCACATCATCACCAAGGGCTGCAATCAGATCGTCAGCACTATCGTAGTCGGAAAGTTGCTTCTTAATCCAAGCTTCAAATGGTTTTGAAACCCCAATATCTCCGAAAACATAAGAGGAAATTCTCTGTATATCTCCGCCAAAAGTCTGAAATGGAGGATTCTTTAATATGAGTTCGTCATCTCCTTTTTCGAAAACATGCACACACTCGGAGGGCACTTCCCTGACCGTGACTACGGAATGTGTTGCCAAGAGTGCCTTTGAGTTGAAGCGCAACAAAATCTGCTTCAACATGTCAATGAACTGTATCTCAAGGGTCGGATGCAAAAACAGCTCGGGCTCATCGACCAAGATCAGGCTATTGCGCCGAATAGCGCCGACAACGTTGATGACAATATATGCGAAGAGACGTTGTCCCGAACTTAGCTCGATGGGCACGCCGTCTTTAAAGAAGGTGACGCCGCTGTGAGCGAAAATTGCGCCCGACAGCTTGTTCTCATCTAACTGATCAACACGGTCGGCTGAAATCGGGATATACCGGCGGCGATCCTCACCTGTTCCAACGTTGAAGCCGAGATCGCTTACATCAAGATCGTCCAATTCGTCATAGAACGTAGTGAAGCGACGACTGGAAGCAATTTCCACGGCTGCGGCGTCGAAGTCGATCGCGGTCCGGAGAACGCGCTCTACGGTCTCTAGCTTCTTGGACCAGTTGCGTATGGATTTGTACTTCTTGTCGTCCCGCAGGCAGTCGACAAGAGATTTAGCGGCGTTCTTTTTCGGAAACTCGTGAGATATCCGGATGTTGCCGCGCCTTTTGCCATCCGTAGGCTCGCTGCGTCCGCGGAATCCAAAATAGCGATAGGCATCCGTGTCCTGCAATCGCCGCCCGGCGAGATCGACGGGAAAGCGTTCGAACGGGCTATAGGAAATTACGACGATCTGACTGAGGTTGGGCTTTTCGACGAAGCCGGTTTCCGCCTCATCATCAGGAGAAATCCAGTCTCTAACGACCTGATGCAGGGCCTGCGATTTTCCGTGCCCGTTGGGGCCTATCAGCACGTTGATATCATACGGCAGCGGTCCCTCAGAACTGAATTTGAGGCTGAGGGTACTGACATCGCCGTAGATATCTTTGAACCGGAAGCCCAGATCGAGGACAGCAATCAGCTGCTGCTCGAAAACGCGCCAGCCGTCGATAAACGCTTTGGTGCTGCCCCGCTCGCGCTGCAATGAACTTCTGAAGCCTTCAGTCTGGGACAGGGCAATGGCACTATCATCTTCGGCAACGTGAACAAGATAACTTGCATCCCGCAACGCTTGGGCGACCGCCAGAGCGCCCTCCGTCCCGAGAAGCCCGTCAAGCTGCTCATAGAAAGTTATGTCCGAGGGAACGGAAATGTAGTTGGTATTAGGGATGGGAAACGTGCCGTCCCAACCTTCCTCAAGAAGGCGGTCGAGAGCCGTGCTGCTGGTATGTTCGTCTTCGATCAGTAGCCTGATTAGGTCCAGCTCAACGATCTTGTCGTTATATCGCGCCGTAACCGGGAAGCTTGTCTTGTAGCCGTAGTCGTCCCAGTTGTTGGCAAGAAGCTCTATTACATCACCGTCAGCAGAAGGAGGAGGCGTAATTCGGCGGCTCTGCCGACCTAGATAGACGACCCTCATGTGCTTCACGCTCCGGCAATAGGATTGTCACGCACCGCTCGAAGAGCTCTTCCAAAAAAGTGCCGCGTCGCCTTGTCTCTTGCCTCGGCATCAGTCAGCACGATGTTCCGCATCTCGTTATCGCGCTGGAACATTCGGATGGCCCCTTGGAAAAAGGCATCACGGAAGGCTGCGTAGACGACATCGGGCGGGTTGTTGCGGAGCATTTCCGTCAGGTCGTCATTCATGATTTCGCGATTGACCTGTTCAAAACGGATCATATCGGCTTCCGTGAACTCGGTTCCGTGGCGATCGTTGAATGCCTTGACGATCTCGGAGAGCTCCTTGCGCTCATCCTCGGTATACGGCTTTGCGCCGAATTCTGTGATGCCGGCGAGCGCCTCGCGGTCACCGGGCGACAGCGAAGCCGAGCCCTTCTCCTTCTCGACTACCTTGAAGGCCTGAAGTTTCAGCATGTCCTCGGTGATTTCGATCTCGGGCGGTAGCTGCCGGTGGGGCAGCAGCCGGGCCAGCCAGGACGCATAAGAATAGAGCTTCTCAAGGGCCGTATCCTCTAGCTTTATCACCTGCGCGATGAAGCTGTAGAAGCGCATGTAGCTACGCAGGAGCTGCCGGAATTCTTCCTGGCGACCTTCGTCGTCATCCGCCTCGAAACGGCCGACTGCCGCCCGCACCAGACCTTCGAGCCGCGCACGATCACCGCCGCTTAGGTGGCCGCCGTAGAAGGTTTCGGCGAACCGTTCGATCTCCGGCCTGTCCAGATAGCCGAACTTATGCAGGCGTCCCTCCAGTTCGTAGACCTGATTGGGATCGGACATCGCTTCAAGGCTGGTGATCTCGTAATAAGGGCGGAAGGCCGCCTGTATGTCCTCGATCGTGTTCTGAAAATCGAGGATATAAACCCGCTCCTTGCCTGCTCTCGTGCGGTTTAGGCGCGACAGCGTCTGCACAGCCTGCAATCCCGCAAGCTTGCGGTCGATATACATTGCGCAGAGCTTCGGCTGATCAAAGCCGGTCTGGTATTTTTCGGCGACGATCAAGACCTGATAGGTTTCAGGATAGGGTGTGCCATCGGGCTTGAAGCCGTCAAAGCGCCCCGGAAGCTCCGTTTCGGAGAAGCCGTTCAAGTCTGCCTCGGTGTAGGTTTCACCTTCGTAGTCAAGCTCACCGGAGAAGGCGACCAACGTCTTCAGGTCCGTGTATTTTTGAGACGCCGTATAATCACGCACGCCGAAATAGTAGCGAAGGGCATGGTCCCGGCTGGAGGTGACGATCATCGCTTTCGCCTGACCGTTGAGCTCATGCATGACATGGCGGCGGAAATGTTCGACGACGATCTCGACCTTCTGGCCGATGGCCGTCGGGTGTAGATGGGCATAGCGGGCGACCTTGCGCTGCCCGCTGCGGCCACTCAGCTCGGGATCGTCTTCAATGGCCTTCTCAAGCTTATAATAGGCCTTGTAGGTCATGTAGTTCTGGAGCACATCCAGAATGAACCCTTCTTCGATAGCCTGCCGCATCGAGTAAAGGTGAAACGGATGCGGTAGACCGTCAGGACCGACCACGCCGAAGCGTTCCAGCGTGACGTTGCGCGGCGTCGCGGTGAAGGCGAAGAAGCTGATATTCGATTGCGGGCCACGGCTCTTCTGATACTCGGCGATCAGGTCCTCGATATCGTCACTGGAGGTGGCTTCGCGAGTCAGTGCGTCCGTCATGGCCTGGGCCGATCTTCCGGACTGGCTCGAATGTGCCTCATCTATGATGACGGCAAAGGAGCGCTTTGATTGCCCTGAAATCTCCTTGAGGTGCTCGGTCGAAAATTTCTGGATCGTCGTGACGATAATTCGTGCACCCTTGGCGATCGCGTCCTTCAACTGGCGTGACGTGCCGTCGATCTTTTTCACGACGCCGGCCGTTTGCTCGAACTGAGCAACTGTGCCCTGAAGCTGGCGGTCCAGCACAACACGATCAGTGACGATGATCGCGGTGTTGAATACCGCTTGATCGGCAGCGTCATGAAGATTGATGGCCTGATGGGCGAGCCAACCGATCGTGTTGGATTTGCCCGATCCCGCTGAATGCTGAATCAGGTAGTTGCGGCCAGCGCCATGCTCCCCGGCATGCGCCATAATTCTGCGCACCGCGTCGAGCTGCTGGAAGCGCGGAAAGATCATAACTTCCTGCTTGCCTACGACCTCAAGGTGCATAAAGCGGCCAATGATGTCGAGAAGCACGTCGCGTGAGAAGATCGCGCTGCCCCATGCGCCCGCGCGGTACAGGTACGCCACGCGGAACTCGCCGTCGACATCCGGATTGCCGGCACCACCGTCCCGGCCGCGATTGAAGGGCAGGAAGCGCGTCTTCCCGTTTGCAAGCCGCGTCGTCATTGACGCGTTGTCTTCATCCATCGCGAAATGAACGAGCGCCCCGCGCTTGAAGGTCAGAAGCGGCTCGCCAGCAGGCCCCCGATCCTGCCTGTATTGCCGCTCCGCATGGCGGAAGGTCGAGCCGGTCAGAAGGTTTTTAGCTTCAATGGTGACTACGGGCAAGCCGTTCAAGAACAGGACAACATCCAGCCGGCCGCCGTGGCGCTGGCTGTATTCAACCTCCTTTATCACACTGAGAATATTGGCCTGGTACTCGGCAACGCGCTTGGGCTCCAACGCGCTGGCCGGCTTGAAATAGCAGAGCGAGAATTTGATGCCGGGGACGATCTTGATCCCCTGACGCAGCACGTCCAGCAGGCCGCGGTCCTTAAGCGCCTTTCCCAGCTGGCCAAAGAGGGTATCGGTCGCTGAATCGCTGTAGTGAGCGACCAGCTTTTCCCATTCCTCCGGCTGGGTCTCCTGAAGGAAGCGGAGCACCAGCCCTTTATCCATAGCCAGCGGCTTGTCGTAATCTGGCTCGCAGGAGCGCAGGAGATAGCCTTCCCCGGCAACCAACTGCTCAATCAGATGGTTCTGGAGGACGTTCTCCTTATGTGCGTTGTGCTTCTGGTATTCCTGCATAGCCCCCTCAAATCGCGATCAAATCCCCCGGACACTCCAAAAGCAACCTAACTTATTGATTTTACGCTGCTTCTGTTTGCAAACCCCTGCCTCTATGGCCCCTCGCGTCAAATCACGATCAAATCCCCAAAATCACGCCCACACAGGCACATAGCCCGCCTTGGGCCGTTCCGGGTCTGCCGGACGGATCAAATTGCGGTCAAGAGCTGCCCGGATGACTTGTGATACCTGCGCCGCGTTCTGAGGCTCGATCCCGAACCGCTCTCGCAGGGTTGAATTTCTCATGACCTCGCCACTAACGAACTTCAGCACGGCATGCTGCTGACAGGCGCGGATGCGCTCGTCGGTGGTCATGTCGGCGAAGCGGCGCGGCGCCAGAAGCACGGCGCGGGTCGCATTGTTGTCTGCCTGAAAATCCGGCGGCGGGAGCTGATAGAGCTCCGCTGCCGCCACCACCTTGTCGATGCCGGTTCCCTGCTCCTCACAAATCCGCATCCGGCGCATCAGGGCGGCCATAGCCTCGTTGCGGGAACGCGGCGGGGCATCGATAAAGCGATCGGGACTGACGAGCGGCTCGCCCGGATTGGTGATCTCCATCCGGTCCTTGAATAGCTCGATCAGCGGCCCTGTGCCCTGGATCGTCATGTCCTGATGGATGAGCGCGTTGGCGATCAACTCGCGTATGGCAATCGGCGGAAACACTACCGTCTCCGTCCGGAAGGCCTGCCCGATATGTTCATTCTCCGGCAAGAGCGCGCTAATATATTCGATCAGCCCCTTGAAGCCGGAAGCATAGCCGCGTTTGCCGTCCTGCCGCCGCACAACATTGGCGGCACGGTTGTTGCCGTCATAGGCAACAAACCGCACGCCCTTGCGCGACAGACGCGTGTCGAACTCATCCAGATTCTTGGCAAAGAGGATCGCGCCTAGATTGGTGATATTCCAGCGCCCTCCCACATCGGCAATAACCAGCTTCTCAGCCTGAAGTCGGTCGAAGATGCCGTTGCGGTTGTCCGGCAAAGGCTGCTGTGTCAGCTCAAAAAAACTCGTGTAGTCCAGCCGTGCCAGCACCTCATCGCTGGTAACATACTGCGCCGCGATGCCGGTTTCCCAGACATAGGGCTGGAGCTTGGCCCACAGCGCCCGCATGCGATCCGGATAATCTGACAACCTCGGCGTGGCGCTGCCAATCCGGATATAGGCCGTACGGTCGAACTCCACCGGCGCGACAGTTGCTGCCGGTATCTCCAGCAACAACACGCGCCCGTCGGGATGGACGATCTCGTGAAAGGAAAACGCCACGTCCGGCGAGAGCCGCTGCGACAGCCAGAACTCCAGGGGTTGGCTCTGGACGCGCTCCGACGACGGCTGAAACCCCGTACCGATGACCGCATGATCACCGTCCTGCACACCCCACAGCATATAAGCGTGGTTCTTGTCCGCCAGCCGTGCCGCGTTCGACAACGCCGAAATGCGCTCGCCTATCATCTGCGGGTTGGTATTGTTTCCCTTAAACTCAAGCCACGACTGCTCGCCCGGCAACGCCAGAAGGTCATTCACCAGCGCAAGAGGCCGCGACGTCGTCATGCGCGCATCGCCTCCTCGATCTGGTCAAGACGGCGGTCGGTCTGCCCTTTCTTGCCCCAGGTCGCCACATCGATCTCGCCGGTGACAGCAGCCGTAATCAGCGCAGAACGGAACTCTCGCAAGAGAGACGTTGCCCTCTCATTTTTCCTAAGCAGCTCGTCTTCCCTTTGGGTCCTCAGCGAAATCTCTTGCAACAGGGCAAGCTGAGTTTCGATAGGCGGGATTGGCAGGCGCATGTCTAGGAATGCGTCAGGGTATAGACGCAAACGCGAGGAATGAATTCCCTTGCTTCTCCTCGTTGCCTCCGCAACGAATGGCTTTGAACGAACCATCATGTCAACGAAGGCAGGTCGAAGCTCTACAGAGATCGGCGAATACACGCCGTATGATGGGCTGATAAGGCCATGTTCGGAACTCACGCCCATTGCGCCCATCCAAGCCCACATCGTATTGATGATGAGATCGCCAGGCGCGACCAGCTTATAACCCTCGTTGCTCTCCGCCATGAACATGTTCACGTCTTTTTCTGATCGTTTCGTCACGCCCGTGATATGAGAGACTGTCAGAAGCTCTTCCTCGCCTGTTTCGCTCCTTTGCTGGCTTTCACGAAAGTGGACCTTTGCGCGTTCCGCTCTCCATCCGTCTGGCACGACTTTGAGCCAAGGCGTATCATCTGCTATACCCGTGACGGCTCTTGAAGTTATTGCCAAGCGCCTTTCAAAAACAAGTTCGGCAAATTTCGCTCGTTTCTCGATCAATTGATCGATGCGGGCAGTTTCGTGGCCAAGAAAATCTGCGATGACCTTTTGGGTTTTGAGGTCGATATTTGGCAATTTCAGATTGCCAAGCTTGTTGGCGTTGAAGTTGCCAATCGTGCTTTCAATCGTATCGGAACGAATTTGACTCCAATACTGAGAACTTTGGGCCCACCAATGGATGTATCTGGGTTCAACCTTCAAGCGATTCGGGCGAAATCGAACAAGGTATGCTGCAAAAGTAGCAGGTTCTTCTCTTTCAAATACCGTACAACGACCGATAGTTCCTGCGCGTGAGAAGAGAATGTCACCAATTCTCAGCA
This sequence comes from Mycoplana ramosa, assembly GCF_041930185.1. NCBI lineage: Bacteria > Pseudomonadati > Pseudomonadota > Alphaproteobacteria > Hyphomicrobiales > Rhizobiaceae > Mycoplana > Mycoplana ramosa. Next base: position 128,256 of record NZ_JBHEEW010000009.1, read on the forward strand.
TCTTTTCTTTTGCTGCGTCCTCATCGACCATTTTGGGATTGATGAGATGTAACCTGCCAAAGTCATCGAAATCGGAAGTGCGGATAAGCGGGACTCCGCTATCGACGTACTCGTCTGCCGAGATATTTAGACCGTAGTCGCCATAGATTGAGCATCCATGTTTAAGTCTCACGCCGCCACCTCCTTCAGAAGCCCGGCGATTTCTGCCTCAAGCGCCTTTAATTCGCCATCGATCTCCTCCAGTGGGCGCGGCGGCACGTACTTGTAGAAATAGCGGTTGAAGTTAATCTCGTATCCAACCCGCCCAACCTGACGATCGCTGGCATCTCGGTGGCTCTCGTCAACCCAAGCATCCGGTACGAATGGCTTCACTTCGCGTTCAAAATATTCCCGCCAATCCTCCTTGAGCGGCACGAGCTCATGGTCTCGCAGCTCAGAATCAGGCTCTGGATTCCCTTCCTTATCGGTACAGATGTCCGCGTCCTCGTCGCGCTCTGAAAGCGCAGAGAAGATGGCCTTCTTCATAGGCGCCGCGAGCTTAGTACCTTCCGCCTTTGCTGCCTTGTTCAGTGCTTTCTCGAACGCCGCACGATTAGTGAACAGCGTCTTCGGCAGCGCCATCAGGAGGTCGAGGATCGCCTCTTTCTCGTCCTCACCAAGCTTCTTGAACGCCTTCTCCGCAGACAGACGCTCGATCCGCTCTTCACTCGCTTGGAAATTCAGCCGCAGCGGGCGCTCAACGCGAATCTCGCGGTAGCCGAAATCGGCGGTGTCGAAAATCTTGGCGACATCGGACTCGCCGCTCTCCCCGTTTAGGAAACCGGCATAGATGCGCACGATATCGGCGCGCGCCTCATCCGGTATCTCCCGCCGCTTTGAGCCCAGCGACTTGCGCATAGACTTCCAGAAGCGGTCGCCAGAGGCATCGATGAGCTGGACTTTGCCTTGCCGGTCGGCTGGTTTGCGGTTGGTCAGAAGCCAAGCATAGGTCTGGATGCCGGTGTTGTAGAAGAGGTCCGTCGGCAGGGCGACAATCGCCTCCACCCAGTCATTCTCCAGCATCCAGCGCCGAATTTCGCTCTCGCCCGAAGCCGCGCCGCCCGTAAATAGCGGCGAGCCGTTCATAACGATGCCGATGCGCGAACCGACCTCATCGTCCCGCATCTTGGAGATCATGTGCTGAAGGAACAGCAATTGGCCGTCTGATATGCGAGGTGTGCCAGCGCCAAAACGACCCGAGAAGCCCAGGTTTTCCGCCTCGGCCTTGATCGCGTCCTGATACTTTTTCCAGTCCACGCCGTAGGGTGGATTGGACAGCATGTAGTGGAATTTCTTGTCGGCGTGTGCGTCCTGCGTCAGCGTATTGCCGAAGGCGATCTGCTCGGGGTCGTGGCCGGTCACGAGCATGTCGGATTTGCAGATGCCGAAAGACTCGCCGTTCAGCTCCTGCCCGAACAGCTCGACACGTATGGAAGAGTTAAAATCCTTCAGCGCTTCTTCGGTCAGTGCCAGCATGCCGCCGGTCCCGCAGGCGGGATCGTAAACCTGCCGAATGATCCCCCGGCCGGTAAGTTTCGCATCGTCATTGGCGATCAAAAGGTCAACGATCAGCCGGATAACTTCGCGCGGCGTAAAATGCTCTCCGGCGGTCTCGTTTGAGATTTCCGAGAAGCGGCGGATCAGCTCTTCAAACAGGTAGCCCATTTCGATGTTGGAGACGCGTTCGGGGTGAAGGTCGATCTGGCTAAACCGTTCAAACACCGGCCAGAGTATTTCGCCTTCCTTGAGGCGCTTGAGCTGGTCGGTGAATAGGAATTTGTCGAGGAAGATGTCGCGCACGTTGGCGGAAAAGCTGGTGATATAATCAACCAAATTGGAATGGAGCTGCCGTGCGTCTTGGCCCTTCAGCGTCTCAAAGGTGAAGCGCGAGAGGTTGTAGACCTTCACGTTGCCGCCAACCGCACCGAACAGGATCATATCTCGGGTGGCATCATCGACGCCGTCGGGCAGCCCCTCGGCCGCCTTCAGAACAGCGTCCTTTGATGCCTCAAGAATGCAATCGAGGCGGCGCAACACCACGAAAGGCAGGATGACCTTGCCATACTCGGACTGCTTGAAATCGCCCCTCAATATGTCGGCAATCGACCATGCAAATGCACTGAGGCTCTGCACTTTTGCGCTCTGCTTGGCCACAACTATTCCCCTTGCTGCACTTCGACCTGCGGGAGGGGATTCGTCTGGAGGCCCGTGAGGCGCTCATACTCCTCGATGCTGATGACGACCACGACGGCGCGGCCGTGTTTTTCGATCTTCACCGGTTCCTGACGCGCAATGTCTATGAGATGGCCAAAGCCGTTTTTGGCTTCAGCCGCCGACATCGATTTCATCCTCAAGGCTCCGGAATCCCCCGATTTTGGATATTATGGCCATTTTAGACGTTCGCTACAACAGCGATATCATTCAAGTTGAGTTCGGCGCTCAAAAGTTTCCATAGCCTGCTTCGTCCGGAGCCGTCCGTCGCCCTCACAACGGGCGTGGCGACGGCGATCCGGACAGCAGGCCGGCCTGCTTTGTCTGGTGGGCTCCCGAGCCCTCCTTAGCCTGCGCGAAGGATCGTCACCCGGATGGGCGGAGACCCCGGGCCGGTTATATCCCGGCCATGCGGGGGCTCCGGGCCGCGCTGCGCCGCAACGGCGCCAGCGCCAAGCCTAGAGCCTGACCGCTTTGCGGGCGCGCCCTAAGGCTGCGCGCTCTCATCCTCAGCCCCCTTAAAATGCACCTGCGCCGCAGCACTATAGGCAGTATAGAGAAGCGCCTGCGCTTCCCTGACCCGCTGATACCAGGCGGGATCGAGCAGCACCGCGCTGTGCCCGACCAACTCCCGCTCGATCAAATCGACCACGAGATGGGTGACATGCAGGGCCTCATGACAACCGAACGTCCCCGGCCCGAACCGCTCTTCCAATGACGGGCCAGCCCTATCCCGGCTCTCCGCCTTCCGCCGCTGATCCAGCGCCGCCACACGCTCCTGCTCATAGTTTCCCATAGCCACCCTTCCTCAACGTCTAGAATTCTGGTCTCAAGCCACCCTTATGTCCAATCAAATGAACAAAACTTGACGCCCCACCCGTCATCATGACATAATGTACAAAATTCTGCACATCAACGTGCCTTACGACCAAACCAGTGAACAGACAGGATAACAGACGTGCCGCGCAAGAGAAGTTATTCAAGGGTGACGCATCAGGCGCTCGCCATGCTCGGCAAGCTGATCCGCATCGGCCGGGCCGCGCGCGGCCTGACCGCGCAGGAACTGGCCGACCGTGCCGGCATCAGTCGCACGACTCTCTCCAGCATCGAAAAGGGCGCACCGGGACCTGAGATCGGCATCGTGTTCGAGGTCGCCTCCATCGTGGGTGTGCGGCTGTTCGACTATGACGAGCGCACGCTCCAGATGCACAATGCCCGCCTCGACGAAAAACTGACCCTGCTGCCCAAAAGCGTCCGCCACAGTGTGAAGGAGGTCGATGATGACTTCTAAGACGGGCGCAACAAGGACGGGCGCAACAAAGAAAGCCACGACAAGGAAAGCCACCACGAACACCGACCCCACCGAGGCCTTCGTCTGGGTCTGGCTGCCGGACGCCACGGAGCCGGTGGTGGCCGGCCGGCTCGTACAGGATGGCAACCGTCTGCTTTTCACCTACGGCGCAAGCTACCGCCGCCGCGACAACGCGATCGCGCTCTACGAACCCGAGCTGCCGCTCCAGGAAGGCACGATCGCCCCGCTCAACGGCCTGAACATGGCCAGCTGCATCCGCGACGGCTCGCCCGACGCCTGGGGTCGCCGGGTGATCATCAACCGGCTCACCGGCAGCAAGCCCGATGCCGCCGGCATCCCCGAGATCAGCGAGCTGACTTATCTCCTGCATTCCGGCTCCGACCGGATCGGCGCGCTGGATTTCCAACAATCAGCGACAGAGTATGTCCCCCGCCTTGCCGCACAGGCTTCGCTCGCCGAACTCCAGGAAGCGGCGGCTTTGATCGAAAAGGGCCTGCCGCTCACCCCGGCGCTCGACCAGGCCCTCAATCACGGCACCTCGATCGGCGGCGCCCGCCCCAAGGCGCTGGTCGATGACGACGACAGGAAATTCATCGCCAAATTCTCAGCCGGCAACGACACGCACAGCGTGGTGAAGGCGGAATTCATCGCGATGAGGCTGGCCGCATCCTGCGGCCTGAACGCCGCCCCCGTGTCCATGACCCGCGCCGCACAGAAGGACGTGCTCCTGATCGAGCGCTTCGACCGCACCCACACGCAAAACGGCTGGACCCGGCGCGCGATGGTTTCAGCGCTGACCATGCTCGGCCTCGATGAGATGATGGCCCGCTACGCCTCCTACGAAGACCTCGCCGAACTGATCCGCCACCGCTTCACCGATCCAAAGGATACGCTGCGGGAACTTTACGGCCGCATCTGCTTCAATATTCTCTGCGGCAATACCGACGACCATGCGCGCAATCACGCCGCCTTCTGGGACGGCAAGAACCTGACCCTCACGCCGGCCTACGACATCTGCCCGCAAAGCCGCACCGGCAGCGAAGCCACACAGGCGATGCTGATCAAGGGCGACGCCCGCGCCAGCACACTCGCCACCTGCCTCAATGCCGCCCCCGACTACCACCTCAAGGACGCCGAAGCCGCCGCGCTGATCGAACAGCAACTGGAAACCATCGCCCGACACTGGCCCGCGATCTGCGATGAAGCACAGCTCAGCCCCGTCGACCGCAAGCTTTTCGCCGGCCGCCAGTTCCTGAATCTCTACGCGCTCGAAGGGCTCGAAGGCCACGAGGCGCTGCACGACGCTTACCAGACGACCCGCAACGCGCTGATCGAAGCGGCCGGCACCTGATGATGAGCGCGCCCAACACACTCATTAGACGCAAATGGCCCGGCGCTTTGCTGCGCGCGATGGGCCACGCGACCTGGGCCGCCGAACAAACCGGCTCGGGCATCACGCTGCTGGGCGGCCGCCATCAGGCGCCCTTTACCGCCTGGGCCGGACCGGCCCGACTGTCCAGCACGCTGGGATTCACCACCGTCACCATCCCCCTTGCGGGCAACCACACGGCCAGGCTTGCCGGCGTTACCGTCCCCGAGGCCACGCGCTTCATCGCGTGTGCCAATGACGCCTTTCATGCCTACATACGTGAGCAGTGCGCCGCCGCCGAAGATGAGCTGCGCGCGCTATCCGACGCCGTAAGCCGGCTCGATCAGCCCCGCCGCTACCCGGCAGCCTGCCTGCTCGCGCCGTTCCTGACGCGCGCCACCGCCATCATCGATCGCTTGCCAACCGCTATCCCCGAGGGCGTCCTGTCAGGTGATCAGGAACGGCTGATCGCCACCGTCCGCTCCTTCCGGGACCAACCGGAAGAGGCGCGCCGCGCCGCCATCGCCCGCTTCATCGCCTCCGAGCTGGCCGCGATGAACGGCTTTTTCGAGAACATCGAGAAAAATCCGCTCACGCCCGAACAACGCCTTGCTGTCGTGACGGACGAGGATGCCACGCTGATTCTCGCCGGGGCGGGTTCGGGGAAGACCAGCGTCATCGTCGCCAAGGCTGCCTATCTGATCGAGCGCGGCATCCGCCGGCCGGAAGAGATATTGCTGCTCGCCTTCGGCCGGGACGCCGCCGCCGAAATGGCCGCCCGTATCAAGGAGCGGGCCGGTGTCGATGTCGACGCGCTGACGTTTCATGCGCTCGGCAACCGCATCATCCGCACGGTCGAGGACAAAGGCCCGGCGCTGGCCGCTCATGCCAGCGACGACGCGAAATTCCGGACGCTGCTGCGCGACATCTTGCTCGATGAGGTCGCGTCCACGGCCGGCCTCGGCACGCTGCTGATGGATTGGTTTTCGGCGTTCTACTGGCCGTACAAGACCGAGTGGGATTTCAAGACGCAGGACGCGTACTTCCGCTGGGTGGAGGCGCATGAGCTGCGCACCCTGAACGGCGATCGCGTCAAGAGCTTCGAGGAATGGGAGATCGCCAACTGGCTCTATCGCCAGGGTATCGCGCATGAATATGAGCCGCTTTATGAGGGACCGCTCCCGCCGGATGCGCGCGGCCCCTACCGGCCTGATTTCCGGCTGACGGAAAGCGGCATCTATATCGAACATTTCGGGGTCAGGAAGGCGCGCGAACCGGACGGCTCGACCCGCCTCACGACCGCGCCCCATATCGACCGCGCGCGCTACCTGGCCGACATGGCATGGAAGCGCCAACTGCACGCGACGAACGGCACGACCCTGATCGAGACCTTCAGCTATGAGAAGGTCGAGGGCACGCTGCTCGCCAATCTCAAGGCCAAGCTCGCGCCTCACGTCACGCTCAAACCCGTGGCCGAAGACCGGCTCTTCGCCGCGCTCGCCGCAATGGGACAGGTGGATGCCTTCACGCAGACGCTCGCCACCTTCCTGCGGCATTTCAAAAGCGCGGGCGCGACCATCGCAAGCTGCGAAGCCCGCGCCGCCAACGCGCAGGATGTACCGCGCAGCCGCGCCTTCCTGAAGATTTTCGACGCGCTGATCGATGCCTATGAGGCGCGGCTGGGCGACATGATCGATTTCGAGGACATGATCGTGCGCGCCACGGCCCATGTGCAGAGCGGCGGCTACAAGAGCCCGTACCGGCATATCCTCGTCGATGAGTTCCAGGATATCTCCGCAGGGCGGGCCCAACTGCTGCGCGCCTTGCAAGCGCAGCATGAGGATGCGCGCCTGTTCGCGGTCGGCGATGACTGGCAATCGATCTACCGCTTCGCCGGATCGGACATCCACCTGATGCGCGATTTCGGCAAAGAATTCGGCGGCCGCTTTGCCGGCACCGACGCCGTACACAGCATCGTCGATCTGGGGCGGACCTTCCGCAGTGTCGACAAAATCGCCCACGCGGCGCGGCGCTTCGTGCTGCGCAATCCGGCCCAGATCAAGAAGACCGTCAAGCCGGCCGCCACGACGGCAAACCCCGCGATCACCGTCGCTTATTACAAGCGCAACGAAGAAGGATCGGCGCTCCGGGCGGCGCTTGAGCGCCTGGACACCCGCACCGCGCCCAACACGAGCGTCCTCCTGCTCGGCCGTTACCATCATGCCAAACCCGCCGCGCTCCCGACCCTGATCCGCGCGTTCCCCAGCCTTGCGATCCGCTTCATGACGGTCCATGCGTCCAAGGGTCTTGAAGCCGACCATGTCATCATCCTGCGCGCCGCCTCCGACACGATGGGGTTCCCGTCGGAGATCGTCGATGATCCGCTGCTCGATCTGGTTCTGCCGGACCCTGAGAATTTCGAGCATGCGGAAGAACGCCGGCTGTTCTATGTGGCGCTGACCCGCGCCCGCGACTCCGTGACCATCCTCGCCGACCAGGAAAAACCCTCAACCTTTGTGCGGGAACTGGTCGCCCATCCCGAATACGAGACCACCGAGACGGGCGCGCCCGACCTGGCCCCGCGCCCATGCCCGTCATGCGGCGGCCGTCTGCTCGCGCAGACCGCGAAGGCCGGCGGTACGTATTATGCCTGTGAGCATCGTCATCTCTGCGGCCAGACCCTCAAACCGTGCAGCGTCTGCGGCACCGGCCTGCCGGTCAAAAGCATGGGCAATCCGCATAGTCTGGTCTGTCGCTGCGGCGCATCCTTCCCGGCCTGTCCGTCCTGCACCGATGGCTGGCTCGTCGAGCGTCGGGGCCGAACCGGGAGATTCCTCGGATGCGTGAACTACCCCGCCTGCAAGGGCACGCAGAACCTGCCCGGGCGCGAGCAGAACAACACGCGGTCTCAGCGCTTCTCACGCCGGAAATCCTGACCGGGCCACGAACAAACCCGCAGAAAGCTCACACCCAGAGAGGAACGATGAATCATGTTGGTTTTTCCGCGCCAGGCGCGGAGTTTTCCTCGCGATTCCGGCCACGCCCCTCCGGCTGCTCTTTAGCAATCCCCGGATCGGTGTACCCACAGTGCACGGATTAGCCCCGCATCACAGCAAAGGCCTACCGCTCCCGCTCAAAATCCTTCCCGTCCTCACCGCGCTCGGGCCCACGGGCAGAGCGTGAGCGCCTGATCCGCCGCCCGCCGGACCCGCCATCATCGCCGCCGCCATCACTATCCCGCGCCGCGTCCCGGAACTTGTCGGCGAGCGGCAACTCGGTCCAGTGCACCTCCGGCAGGCCGGTGGCGGGCGCGGCCGGATCGGGACCGCGCGGCACCGGCACCTCCGCCGCCACCTCCCGCGCCCGCCGCCGCCGACGACGGCGCCGACCTTCATCACCGCCGCCACCGCCGCCGCCATCACCGCGCTCGCCCTCCTCACGCCCGCCGCGCTGATCCTCTTTCACCGCCGGCCGCACCGACCCGGCAAAGGCTTCACGCAACGCGCTGCCCTTTTCCTTCTCCTGCCGATCGACGGTGATGACGATCTCCTGATCCTGCACCCCGCGATCAGGATGACGATCATGCCGATCATCATCACGCTGATGATCGCGCTTGCGATACCGGTCCTTCGCCTTGTGCGGCACGGCGGACCGGCCTTTGGGCTTCAGCGCCAGAGTGAGCGCCGGCATGTGGTCGTGGCCTGCGCGCTGGCGCACGCGCTCTTCACGGCGCTGCGCGACTTCATAGCTTTTCAGCTCGCGCGCCTCGATCTGCGCCAGCGCCCGCACTTCGCGCGCGATATCGACGGCCTGCAACGCTTGGCGGTGTGCGAGTGCGCGTTTGTCATCGGCCTGCCGCTCCGCAAGCGCCGCCTTCTCCACCTGATACGCCGCATGACGCTGCGCGTCGCGATGCTTGTGGATCTTCGCGATAACGAAACTCACGCCCGTCACCCGCCCGAGGAAGGCCGCAAGCCCGGTCGGCCTGGCGGCCGCGCGCGCCGCCTTCACCCGCCGCACCTCAGCGAGATAGCGCGCCTTCAGCGCCTGCCGCGCGGAAAGCTGCTCCCGCGCCAGCGCCGCCCGCTCATCGCGATGGCGTGCCCGCAAGGACGCTTGCGCCGCCTCGACCTTCTGCCGCCGTGCGGCCTGGGCGGCCTTGAGCCTGTCGAGCGCCTTGCCGTCGCGCTGGCTTCTGGCGAAGTCCTCGCGCGCCTGTCGATGCTGCGCGACCAGCGCTTTTGCCTCATCGACGCTTGGCAGGGACTCGGGCGGGAATTCGGCTTCCAGAAAGGCGCGGATATCTTTGGTGCGGACCGACCGGTCGTCGATCAGCTTCGGCAGCGCGTTCATGTTGCCGTAGAGATCGACCAGCACATAGGGCCGGCTGCCGGTGGCGAGGATATAGCCCAGCTCTTCGAGCGCGCGGACGAAAGCGCGCGGGCTGTCGCTGCGATTCCAGGCGGCGGTGACCGCCGCCATGCGCTCCTCCTTGGTGATGCCGGAGGATTTCTGCTGCAGCATCTCGTAGAGGGATTTTTTCTTCCGATCATCACCACCGCGCGCATAACCCTCCGGCAGCGCCAGCCCGTGATCGCGGGCGAATACCCGCGTCACCATCATCAGCTTGTCATGGTCGAAGGGCTGGTGGATCGCCTTGCCCGCCCGCGCATCGATGCGCGACCAGACGATATGACAATGCTCGCGCCCGTCCTTGATATGAAAGACGAGCGCGCGCGGCTGGCCCGCAAGCCCGAGCGCCTTCTCGACGCGGTCGGCGTAGTCGAGATATTGCGCCCGGCTGAGCTGCCCCTGGCCGAGATCGGGATTGACCGACAGGCTGTAGAGGTAATTCCGGCATCTGGTCAGGTTATGGGCGATCGCCTCCCACTCGGCGAACGCGCCATGCAGGTCGGAAGCCACCGCGCCGCGGACCTCCGCCACCTCGACATACTCATTGTCGAACGCGTTGAGCAGATGGGTGGCGAGGTCCTGCCCGCCGGCACGCTGGCTCGCCTTGGGGATCATGACGCGATCATGGCTTGCGCCCCAGGGCGGAGAGCAACGCGGCGCGGATGTCATGCAGGTCCCGGACCGCCGCATCGAACAGCGCGGGATCGACCCGATCCGCATCGCCGAGCGCTTTCAGGCGATCATGCAGGGCAGCGGTCTGCGCCAGAAGACGCGCGACCTGCTGCTGTTCGATAGGGGCGCGCCGGGCCTGCCGGGGGGCATCATCGGCGAAAACGGATTGCGTGATGAAGGCACTGACGGAGAGGCCGGATTTCTCGACCCGCGCCCGGAATTCCTCGCGGAGGGCTTCCGGGGGGCGATACGAAATCGGGGCATCGCGTTTCTTCTCCGTCATGCGCACATACATAAATGCGCCGCCGCATCACGGGCCGCGCGCATTCCGCGCGCCGCCGCCGCCACCCACAGCCGCCCGCCCGCACCAAAACGCGGGTCCAGGGGAGCGTCATCCCCTGCGTCGATGGGTTTCCAAAGGGAGAGCCGAAATCCGCCCTTTGGTCGAAGCCGATGCCGAAACACCGGTCGTGGTCCAGGGCGCGACAGCCCTGGCCGTGGTTGCAAGGGGCGCGGAAGCCCCTGCCTGATGGGTCCAGGGAGAGCAGCAATCTCCCGGTCGTGACGCAACGGCGAAACGTTGCCTCAGCCGGGGCGGGTTCGATACCCGCCAGCATCCGCGTCCGGCTGACCGCATCCGTTGGACCGACTCCGCCGCAAGCGGAGACGCAAGCCTTACGGATGCCACCGGGGGGTCCGCGGGGGATGTGAAATCCCCCCGGCAAGGTGCGCGTGGTAGTACCACGCACACCTTGTACAAAAACCTATCCGGACTTCCCCTGTTACTCTCATTATACCAGAGGAGCCGCTCGCTGTGGAAATCTGCACGCCGCTCACAAGCGATCGTCATGCACATTACATGACCGCGATCACGACTGCACGAGGTTTGCGCGCGGAAGATAGGCCGTAAACCAGCCGATATTGAAGCCATCTCTCATCTGCGGTCTCGATCCCGGGCCTGGTGCTGATTGTGATGTACATCCCGGACCGGGGACGGCCGCCGGAAAGGATGGCCCCTCATGAACATCCATGCGCAGGCCGATGCGCTGCCCGGAACCGGGCAGCAGCAGGCCGCCCCTGAGCTCACCCTCAAGCCGACGCGGGAGACCTACGACCGGCTCCAGCAGGCTTACGAGCATTTCAACAAGGCGCTGTTCGACGGCACGCTGCCGAACGCGCTCATCACCTTGCAGCGCCGCAAGGGCACGTTCGGGTATTTCGCGGGACGCAAGTTCAGCAACGATGCGGGCCAGCCCGCCGATGAAATCGCCCTCAACCCGCAGGGCTTCGCCGACCGGGACTTACCCGACATCCTCGCCACCCTCGTCCATGAGATGGTGCATCTGTGGCAGCACCATCACGGCACGCCGGGACGAGGCCGCTACCATAACCGCGAATGGGCGGAGAAGATGAAGGCGATCGGCCTTCACCCGACCGATAACGGCGCGGAGGACGGTAACGAAACCGGCGAGCGCGTCGGCCATATGATCGTCCCCGGCGGTGCTTTCGAGGCGGCCGCGAAGAAGCTCGCGGCCAGGGACTTCACCCTCACCTGGAAGGAAGTGAAACTGCCCCCGCAACAGCCGGGCGAAGGCGCAGCCCAGCCCGCCGACAAGAGCGGCAAGCGCGTGCGCTATTGCTGCCCGGACTGCGACCTCAAGGCCTGGGCGAAGTATGACGCGAAGCTCGTCTGCGGCGACCATATGGTCGCCATGACCCCCGGCGCATAAAGCAACAGGACCCAGAACAGGACGGCGCGCCCCGCACGGGGCGCGCCGTTTTCGCATGGCCGCAGCGCGCGGCTAGAACAATGTCATCTGCCGGGCGGCCTCCTCCTGCGCCTTCCAGGCCTGCGCCCCCGCTTCGCGCTCCAGCCACGCGATGGCGAACGCCACCGCGCCGCCGGCTGCGCCAATCACCGCAGCCGGGGTGAAGTGCGAGCGGTAGCCGGTTTCGGTGACCGGCAAGGGTGCTCTTGCCGGCGCGACGCTCTCCAGCTCCAGATGGGCGGTGCTGAACGGGCCGTCGGAACCGAGCCAGCGTTCTTCATAGCGGACTTCAATGGTGATCCCGCGCCAGACGATGGTGTGGGTTTCGCGGAGGCGCGTCATGACGCGCCCCCGGCTTCGTTGAGGTAAATGCGCGCCGCCAGCTGCTCGCTTGCGGCGAAATCGATGCCGGCCTGCGCGCACCAGTGCCTGATATCGACCAGCAGGTCGGTGATGGCATCGGCATCGTAATAGGGCGCGACCCCGCGGGCCCAGGCGGCGCGGGCGAGTGCGGCCCGCGCGGCGGTGATCTGTACGGTACAGCTCATGATCTCCTCCTTTTCCGGGACAGTGAGGGGGCGCTTACGCGCCCGCCTCCTGTTCGGTCTGTTCGCCCGGGGCCCGGAGGATGACGCGGCCGCCATTGACGGGGACCAGGTCGAGCTGGAGGGTGTAGCCTTCACCGTCCTTGTGATCCCAGGCGGCGCCGATGCGGGTCCAGAAGGACTTTTCGCCTTTTTCGTCGACGTGCCAGGCGATGAAGGCCGGGGCCTTGGGTTCGCGGGCGGGTTTGCTGTTGCGGTTATTGTAGCGTGCCATGATGTAAGCTCCTTTCGCTTGGGTTTTCCTCGACACGCCTCACCTTGGAGCGGGCGGAGAAGCGGCGGGTTCACGGCTGGCGCACGGGAGGGGGATCACCCGCCTTGCAGCGCAGCGAAAGGCGGGGACACCCGGGCGCCACCCCGAAGGGGCCGCAGGGCCTTGAACCGGCCGCGCGCCCGATCAGGTTCCGGCGTGTTCAGTCGAGGGAAATCCCCGGCGGAAGGACGAAGAGCGTCTCACGGCACGCCGCCGCAGCGGCAGGACATGACCGCCCCACAGCCCATGCCCAAGCTCTTGCGGGCACGATCATCGGCAAAGGCGCATTCCCGGACCCGCTCGCCGCCCTCTCGATCACGAAAGTGAAGGCGGCTCCCGGTCAAAAATGTTCCACAAGGCGTCCCGCCGTTCCGCAGGCCCCCGCGATAACATCACAGGAGCAAGCCGATCCGCGCCCCCCGGCTGACCAAAGGGGAGATCAGGCTGTAAGCTTCCGTATGGACAAGCCGAAGGTAAAATCACCGCCCCGCCGCAAGCGGGCGCAACGGCGGCTGAAGAATGACCCCGTCTATTACGTCGTCGCGGTCGAGGACTGGGACTGGGGCTTCTGGTTCGGGGTCAGCAATATGCCGGAGCGCAACGGGCCGTATGACGACTACCGTCATCTGAATCTGCCCGGCAGGCTGCTGCGCCCCGCGAAGCTCAAATGCGAAGACGTCGAGCTGCATATCCTGCCCGACAAGCGGCTCGATGAAGGGGTGCGGGAACAGAACCGGCCGGTCTCGATCGGCCATATCAACCTGCGCAAGGGAAGGATGGACGGCATCCTGTCGATGCCGGCCGACGCGCTGCCGCTGCTGCTGACGCTCGCGACCGCGGAGAAGCTGCGCTTTATGGTCATGCAGGGCGAGCGCCTGCGCTACGGCAGCGCCGCGATCAAAAGCTTCCGCGTGGAAATGAACATCGGGGAGGACGACCTGCCCGATGAAGATTGAGCCGGGACGGCCAGGCCGTCCCGGCCGGTGGTGTTCACCACCAGGAGGAGTAGAAGACGCTCAGCCCGGCGGCCAGAGCCTCACGGGCCTTGGCGACGAAGGCGAGATCGTCTGCGCTCTCGCTGCCGTCGGATGCGCCGAAGAAGAAGCCGGAGGTCGGCGGCAGGGCCCGGTCGCGGATCGCGGCTTCGAGCCGGTCGAGGTCCTCTGCGGTCAATTGCAGATTGACGCAGTTGAAGTCGGGGTCCGTACCGCCCTTCTCGCGGTAGAGCCGCTCCATCCAGCCGTGCAGGTTCGGATGCTTGCGCCAGTAGTGCAGTTCCGACACCTCCTCGGCCTTGAAGTCCACCGGCGTGGCGGGCACTTCGCGCAGGGTGCAGGCGTACATATCGAGTCCCATGATTTTCTCCTTTCGTTGTGGGCGTCCCGCAGGACGCGGCACGAAAGGCCGGGCGGCATCAGCCGCCGTCGTCATGGCCAACACGGGCCGCCGCCATCAGGCGGCCGGCCGGCGCGGGCCGGCCATTGACGCCAAGGCGCCGCCCGGCAGGGACGCGGCGAATACCAAGGGACGGCCACCGAAAGGGTCATGGGCGCGCAGACGCGCTGCACGCAATGCGAACGCCCCGCAGCAAGGCCGCGGGGCGCGCAAGAGGTACAGGCGGAACGGCGATCAGGCCGCGAGCAGGTTGCCGTTGGTCTCCAGCAGCTCCGGCGAGGCGAGGTTCGTGACCCCTTCCAGCTTCGCAATCTGCGCAAAGCTGTAGGTCGAGCCCGTGCCGTCGCGGTCGACCTCGACGAAGGTGTTGCCGCTGCTCTCCGTGAATTGCACGAAATCGGCAATCGCATCGGTCAGCGGGTCGTAGACCGTGTCGAGAATGTCGGTCAGGTCGATGACATCGTCGTCCCCGACGCTGAAATCGCGAATCACGTCGACATTGCTGAAGGCGCTCGCCAGCTCGAACACGAAAATGTCGGCACCCGCGCCGCCATGCATCGTATCGAGGCCCGCACCGCCATAGAGCGTATCGTCGCCGTCGCCGCCGTACAGCAGGTCGTCGCCGTCCTCGCCCTCGACCGTGTCATTGCCCGCGCCGCCATGCATGGCATCATGCCCGGCCCCGCCGGTCATGCTGTCATTCCCGGCAAACCCGATCAGTGTGTTGTCGTTGGCATTCCCCGCGACCATGTCGTTCCCGGACGTGCCGTTGAGCCAGCCATTATAGCCGACCAGCGAGGTCTGGAACCCGTCATCGAAGCGCACAAGCTCGACATGGTAGGTGGAAGTGCCGTGGCGCAGGTTGTTGACGATGATCTCGTCCACCGTTGCCGTGAGAGTAATCTTGGTGTGGTACGTGCCGGAATTGGAGAAGGCGAGGTCGTTGACCGTCCGCCCGCCCGTAATCCAGAGCGTGTCCGTTCCGGCGTGCAGGTCTTCGACCGTATCGAGCCCTTCCTCATAGACGAAGGTATCGTTGCCGGCGAAGCCGCGCATCAGGTCGTTACCCGCCTCGCCGTAGAGCAGGTCGTCGCCGTCGCCGCCCTCCAGCGTGTCGTTGCCGTCACCGCCATAGATCGTGTCATTACCGGCATAACTGCGCAGCGTGTCATTGCCGCCCCAGCCGTAGATGATGTCATCGACCGATGCGCCCGTTGAAATGCCGCTTATGGTTTCGCCGGAAGACGAGCCGTGGGTTTCGATCGTCATCGCCGTCACGTCGATATCCGCGATACCGGCGAGCCGGATCGTCTCGAACACCTTGCCGGCGCTGTGGAACTGGTTGTTGATCTGGATCGAGTTGTTTGCGTCGATCTCGATGAACAGGTCGTACAGGTCGCCCGCACCATTGATGTAGCGCCGGAAGGTCAGCTCGCTGAGGCTCCAGTCCTGGTGGAAGATGATGAGATCATCACCGCCGCTCTCGTCGAAATAGTCATGGCCGGTGGTGTAGACGTAGGTGTCGTCGTCCGCATGGCCGCGCAGCGTGTCGTCCCCCGACCCGCCATCCAGCCAGTCATTGCCGTAGCCGCCACCCAGCGTATCATCGCCGGTCCCGCCATAGAGCGTGTCGTTGCCATTGCTGCCGCTCGCCCCGTTCAGGGTGTCGTTGCCGCCTTCGCCGAAGATCACGTCGTCATTGGCCGTGCCGCCGATCGTGTTGTTGCCGCTGTCGCCCATCGTCACGGTCGAAACGGTGGTCAGGTCCACGGTCGTGAGGTTGGCGTATACCATCGACTCCACGGCTTTGCCGCCGTAGTGGTTCACGATCTTGATCGTGTTGTCTTCATCGAACCAGAGCGTCAGGTCGTTGCCGGAACGCAGATAGTGCGGCGTGATCCCGTTCCACGCGGCGTCGAGTTGAAGCTCCTCCGTCCCGCCCTGGTCGTCGATAGTGTCGTTGCCGCCGGTGTAGATGTAGGTGTCATCATCGACTCCGCCGCGCAGCGTATCATTACCGGCGCCGCCGGACAGGGTGTCCTCGCCGTCGCCGCCCTCCAGCAGGTCGTTACCGTCCCCACCATACAGCGCGTCGTCACCGTACTCGCCCTTGAGCGTGTCGTTACCTGCTTCGCCGTAGAGCGTATCGTTACCATCCTTGCCGTTGATCGTATCGTTCCCGGCCCCGCCATAGATGGTATCGGTGGTCAACGCATTGCCGGAGGTTACGCCGTTGAGCACATCGTTTCCGGCCGAGCCGTACATGGTCCAGGCGATGTTCGTCAGGTCCAACGTAGACGTATCGTCGAACTCAATGGTTTCAACAAAGCCCCCACCTGTCCCAAAGTTAAACTGGTTCTCGATGATGATCTGGCCGACAAAGCTTCCGGTGTCGATATCGATCTGAAGGCCGGTGTTACTTACACGGGTCAGGGTGATATCGCCGGAATCGATGCCGGAGCTGAATAGAATGCGGTCCGCATCGTTCCCCGACCCGGTTCCCTGCTCCCGGATGGCGGCATAGCCGTAATTGATCCCGTAGACGTAGGTGTCGTTGCCCGCGCCGCCTTTCATATAGTTGCTGCCGCTGCCGTCATCGAGCGTGTCGTCGCCGGCCTCGCCGTTCAGCGTGTCGTGGCCCCCGCCGCCATCGAGCGTATCGTTGCCGTTGCCGCCGTTCAGTGTGTCGTCGCCCCCGCCGCCATCGAGCGTGTCGTTGCCGTCGCCGCCGTTCAGCGTGTCGTCGCCAGCACCCGTCGCTAGATTATCGTCACCACTGGTGCCGTTATAGATGCTGCCGTCCGGGGAATCGTACACCAGCAACGCCTCGATATCAGCAAGGTCGAGTGTCGCATCGCTCGCCGTGATCGCCGCATCAAGGTATGCTTGATCACCGCTGGACAGCGTATCCACGCCGATCGTGAACTCGATAACCCGCACCACATTGGCCCAAAACGTCTCGCGTTCGCCTGTGGTGGACAGCGCGGTCGCGAGCGTTTCGAGATCGTCGATGGTGTCAGCGTTCAGGCCGGTCACATCCACAACAATGTCGGACCAACTGTCATAGTACCAATCGCCCGCAAACAGCTCTTTCCCGGCACCCTGCACTAAAAGACGGGAATAGAAATGTTGCTGCGCAATCCAAAACGCTTCCTCCAAGTCTTTGGCAGCGTTGGCGTACGGATTGCTCTGCCCCACTGAACCCGTCTGCACGAAATCTCGACCCATCATCTGCTCAAGGAATTCGAGTTTGCGCGCGTCGATATTGGGGCCGCGGCTGTTGGCAGAAACATCGTCCACGCCCGCCCAACGGTACATGATGTCTGTGACATCATCCATGAGCGATGCGTTAGCCGTGAACAGATCGGCCAACTCTGTGTATTTCAGGACCTTGACGAGATCGAGAAGGTTACCGGTACCCTCATTATCCAGAGACATTGCAACAAACAAATCAGGCAGCAAGCCATATCCGCGAAGCTTCGGTAAGAATGCAACCCGGACATCAGGGTTAAAGTCCTGCGCATAAACCGTGTTGACGTTATCATACTGAAACCATACATCATGAACTATACGGACATCGGGAGCGCTGATGCCGTCATCCACGGTGAACGTACTCGTATGGGAGATGGAGTGTCCTTGATTGGTTGCAGATGATTCAACAGCATTTAAGCTTATGCTGACAATATCAAATTCATCGAGAGAGTGCATTTCAACCACTTCCGAGTGGCCATTTTGATTCTGGTCGCGCCAAATAATTAGCTCAAACCAAATTACGTCTTCTTGGCTTATATTGCCATCTAGGTTGGAGTCATACTGAGACAATATTGTAAAACCATCACTGTATATAGTTCCAAATAGCTCGCTATTGTCATCAATTAAGCCGTTCTTGTTTACGTCTATTGCAAGGAATCCATCTTCAGGCTCTACCCAACCTGTTACTTCACGAAACCCATCTTGATCAATATCCCACGCTACAGTGCTACTTGCGAGAGTGACAAGATTAATTGTTCCGGAGTCATTCAAATCAAGAACTAGCGGTGATCCGTTCTGTTCTGAGTTTCCAAACTTTTGTTTAACTTCATCGATAGGTGGCGGTGGATTTGGCTTGCGCTCGGGGAGCGGGGGCGTAGTTCCTCCTAAATCAACCGGATCCCCGCTGCCAAGATTGTCTCCGGTTGCCTGCAATTTTCCAAGATCGACTTCGGATAATTCATTAAATAAATCGGGCGATGGATTTAGTTTTGAATCCTCCGGCGACATCGCTAGCTGGTTATTATCTAATGCATCTATAAGATAATCTTCAAATTCCTCAAGCGTTCTGCCGCGATGTCCAACTCGGCCAAATTCGTTATTATAGAAGTCCATTTTCGACTGACTTGCGCTATCGGACCATAGCTCCCAGAAAGCCCCAGCAACTCGCGATGTTGCTTCATCGCTAATTTGCTCCATACGGCCATGTATCCAAGCGTGGCGGAATGAGTCGCGAGCAAAAGCGCTACCTCCCGGAAAACTCTCACCGTTTTTCCTTTTGCCATCTGGGAACTCGCGGTCGAAAATTTCGTCAGCCTTATTTCCTTCTTGGATTGCATACAAGGGAATGGTGACAATCGCTCCACCAGCGACAATAACACCACCACCCCAGACAACAAGATTTATTAGCCCCATTTCATTAGTCTCCTTTCAAGGTCAATATAACATTGTCATTATTAGAAGATATCGTCGAAAAATGTAGAATCTCAGATTCCCGACTTATGCATGGCGTGTCATTCTCTGAAGTGCTGTAGAACAGATATCGCGTAGAAAATACTTCTACGTATCCCTTTTTCAGAGAAAGTATATCCGAGACTTCTCCATTACTGAAGAATACGTACGCCAAATCGTATGGCGGCAATCGTAGATTGGGTATATCGTCGCTGTCCCTGATCTTTAATGTAGCAGGCAGTGACATTGTCAAGAAATGGTCTGTTTTCTTGCCTGTCGTCGAATTTTTAGGAAAGTAACATACGATATCCCATTTACCCGGCTTGATTTCAGATATCGAGACTCTTTTATAGCCGATTTCAATTTTGCTAATAATGCGATTCTTAAATAGCAAAACATCCTTGGACTCTACATATGCCCAAATAAAAATAGAACAAGTTACGATAATCATAATTATAGTGATAAAAGATAACGTAAATCGCATTTCGTATGTGGACATTTGTTATTTTCGAGGTTCGAATATCTTTAACTGCGGAAAAAATACTTGCATTTATAAGATGGACTAGGCAACTAAAAAGCGAATTTCCGAAATTTTGGCCTCCGCCGATAGCGAGGCATTGGCGAGGAATCAGCGACTGCTGCACAGCTAGATTCAAAAGTGGACCCGAAAGGTTTTCACTATGCGCCACTCCCCCACCGACTTCACCCGCGATATTCCGCGCGGCATCGCCACGCGGTTCCTGAACCAGCAGTGCGTGCCGCAGGCGCGGTGGCAGGACCCGGCGCAGTTGGCGCGATCACCTGCTGTCGCATACGACTGTAACCGTCCCAGCGCGAAGGTGCTGGTCGGGGCGATTGGTGAGCGCCTGATCGGCATTGAGGACAACCGCCATATGCTGACCGTCGCCGGGTCGCGGGCGGGCAAGTCAGTGATGCTGGTCGCGAATTTGATGTTCTATCGCGGCAGCGTGCTGGCGCTTGATCCCAAGGGAGAACTCGCGAACCTGACCGCGCGCCGCCGTGCGGCGCTGGGGCAGGATGTGCATGTGCTGGACCCGTTTCTCACCTGTCGTGACCATGTCGCGCCATACCGCAAGCGCTACAACCCGCTGGCGATACTGCGGATCGACAGCGACACGGTGATCGAGGATGCGGGGATGATCGCCGACGCGCTGGTCGTGCCGTCCGCGAACTGTATTCCGTGTATTACGAATTTCTACGCCGCGTCTTTGCGCGGCCTGCCGCGCGGGGCGGGTTGCATGGGGTGGCCGGTGCGACGTTCGAGGCGGGCGAGGAATTGCTTTTCCCCCAAAGGCCAGCCGCTGGAAGCGTGGCGTTCAAAATGCGCCGCGAAGTCATCGGCCGGATCAGCTTTCAGGAACGCACGCCAGTCATCGACATACGCCCGCAAGGGCGCGGTCTGCACCAGGCCGTCGTCGCGGCCGGCAATGTGCGCGCGGGTGCTGCTCCAGGCATAGTCTTCGGCGCGCCGGACCATCTTCTCGGCGACGGGATTTCGCTCGACGTAGCGCGCCGCCTGCAAGGTGTAGGCTTCGTCCATCGCGAACGAAGCAAAGCGCCCCTGCCAGAGATAGCCGGTCCAGCGCTTGCGCCGGTTGATCTCCGACGTGTAACGCCGATGCGCCTCGCCGATCCCCCGCGCCAGCGCGTCTTCCGTCTTCGGCACCGCGATCAGGTGGACATGATTGGTCATCAGGCAATACGACCAGATACTCACCCCCGCCCTGCCGCAGCACTCCGCCAGAAGCTCCTTGTAAAGCTCGTAATCCTCGTCCCGAAAAAACACCGGCTGACGGCGATTGCCCCGCTGCGTCACATGATGCGGGATGCCGGGGATCACAATGCGGGCCGTGCGCGGCATGCTTACCTCAGTTCAAAAAATGTATTGTGTCCCGGTTTTTCTCCTGGCGTTAACGCTCTTTCTCCCACGTATTCCTCCTTTTATGATTATGATTAGATGAGCAGTGCGGACTAAAACCCGCGCTCTGTAGTGCGTCAATTGAATCGGAAAATTCAGAAAAAGTAGGTATCAATCCCAGATTAACGGCCAATTGACCACAATTCTCGTTGCGGTTTTTTAAACAGTCTATAACGGCGGGCCCGTTATAGAATGGTGACAATTGCTCTACTAGGAATGGCAGTAATACATTTCCTTTTACACGCTCGTCGGAAACGACAAAACTATGAATACCAACAACTATGGTATTTCGTATGCGCGAAACATCATCGCCGTTAAAACCTGGCGGAACAATTGGTGCTGCTTCAAACGGCGGCGATAGTGCAAGGAATAACTTAGTAAGAGCTTCCGGATTTCCGGCCTTTGCCCAAAACCACAATATATTCCATGCGTTCCGGCACTCCACCGGACCCATATTCGATGATAACAGACGGTCCAAAAGGCGATTATCTGAGAGCCACGAATCCCCAATTTTGGTACTGGTACTGATTGCCTCTCGTTCTAATGCGGGATACGCCTTACTACTCGTATGTGAGTGATTGCCGGCTTCGCCGGTCCCAGCGTTGGCGAGGGCAGCAACATGATCACCTCCACACGAATCCACCACGGCGGGGTTATCTATTCGTCTGTAGTGAGCGTGCAAATTCTCTGCACGCGCGTAGTCGGAAGCACTTGCAAATAATAGTGTTGCCAGTATGGTTAGAATTCGTCTGTGAAGTGATTTATATAGCATTATTTTTCTAAATAATCGCGATTCGTAATGCAGTATAAATATATTGGCATTGTATTCGTGGCAGCTCAACACCTAAAATAATTTATGAAGCATTATGATAACTTATATGGGTAATATGGAACCGAGTTAATCGAGAGGTCCTCCGAGTTACAATTCATTTTCTACGCCGACACGCAGTGATTCCTCGCCTGCCTTGCACGTTGTAGAGGCCACGATGTGCAACCCGGCCCGCCGATAGCTACATGGCATTCAAGTGGTGTCGGGAAGACATCTACTGAGTCGGTTCTCATGAACATACGCCAGTCATCGACCTAAGCCCGCAACAACGCCGTCCGCACCCAACCGTCAACAAGGCCGGCTGGCGCTGGTACGCCATCGATATGTAGTCACGGCTCGCCGCCCGACAGGGCACAGCAAATGCGCGGTTTCGACGGGGAATGGCCGTTGGGGATCACGCTACCTTTACTTCGAAGGAGCTTCAGCAATGAGCGGCATGGGCTCAGATTTCTCGCGCGACATCCCGCGCGGCATCGCCACGCGGTTTCTCAATCAGCAGAGCGTACCGCAGGCGCGGTGGCAGGACCCGGCGCAGTTGGCGCGGTCACCTGCTGTCGCATACGACTGTAACCGCCCCGGCGCGAGGGTGCTGGTCGGGGCGCTTGGTGAGTGCCTGATCGGCATTGAGGACAACCGCCATGTGCTGACCGTCGCCGGGTCGCGGGCGGGCAAGTCGGTGATGCTGGTCGCGAATTTGATGTTCTATCGCGGCAGCGTGCTGGCGCTCGATCCCAAGGGCGAACTGGCGAACCTGACCGCGCGCCGCCGTGCGGCGCTGGGGCAGGATGTGCATGTGCTGGACCCGTTTCTCACCTGCCGCGATCATGTGGCGCCGTACCGCAAGCGCTATAACCCGCTGGCGATGCTGCGCATCGACAGCGACACGGTGATCGAGGATGCGGGGATGATCGCCGACGCGCTGGTCGTGCCGTCGGCGGGCAAGGACCCGCACTGGGATGAGAGCGCGCGCAATTTCATCGAAGGGCTGATCCTGCATATCGCGAGCGACGCGTCGTTTGAGGGGCGGCGGACGCTGGTGACCCTGCGCGACCTGCTGCGCGATGCGATGATCGCCGCCGAAGGCGATGACGAGGTCTTCGCCCTCGAAGACGCGATGTTCGCCAATGCCGAACGCCTGTCGCGCAGCAGCGACACCGACGACCTTGCCAATGCGATCGAGAGCGCGGCGCGGGAGTTCTATGAGAAGCCCGACCGGGAGCGGGCGAGTGTGCTCTCGACCGCGCGGCGGCACACGAAGTTCCTGGATTACAAGGCGATGCGACGGGTGCTGTCGGGGCACGATTTCGACCTGGCCGACCTGAAGCGCGCGGCCAGAGGGCAGACGCTCTATCTCTGCCTGCCCGCCAGCCGCATGGGGCTGTGCAATCGCTGGCTACGCCTGTTCGTCAACCAGATGCTCGACGCGATGGAGCGCGAGCGCGCGAAGCCCGCCGCCCCGGTGCTGGTCTGCCTCGACGAGTTCCCGGTGCTGGGCCATATGCGCCAGCTGGAGGATGCGGCGGGACAGATCGCGTCGTTTGATGTGAAGCTGTGGGTGTTCCTGCAGGACTGGGGCCAGGGCAAGGCGCTGTATGGGGAACGCTGGGAGACGTTTGCCGGCAATGCCGGGGTGCTCCAGTTCTTCGGCAATAATGACCTGATGACGATGGAGTATGTCTCGCGCCGGCTCGGCAAGACGATGGTCGCCGTCACCCGCGAGGGCGAAGTCGGCCCGGACCAGAGTGCCGCCGGCCTGTCAGGACGCTCGGAGAGTATCGAGCTGCACGATTTGCTGACGCCGGAAGAAGTCAGCCGCCTGTTCGCGCGCGCCGACCGGCTGAAGCGGCAGCTGGTGATCTGGGCGGGCTACCACCCGATGATATTGCAGCGGGTGGAGTATTTCGACGCCACCAGCCCGCTGCATGCGCTGTTCGCCGGGAAGTATGACCCGGCCTAGCGGGCGCGGCGATCCTTGCGCGTTATGGACGCCGCGTCGCCTGCGGGCTGGGCGTGCGGGTTCTGGCGGTATTGTTGGTCGTAGAGATAGCGGCCCAGCACGGGATTGTCCGCCACCTCCACCGCGAGCGTGGCGGGGGTGCGGCCCTGCCGGTCCTTGCGGGTGAAGTCGCACGGCCCCGCCGCGATCATAAGCTTGAGGATCGCGACGGCGTTGCGGGCGGCGGCGTAGTGCACGGCGCTCAGGCCCGTATCCGGCTCCGGGTGGTCGAAGTCGCGATAGCCGTCGGCGATCATGCGCTTGACGGCCTCGACATTGCCGGTGCGCACCGCTTCGATGAAGGCGGGCGGCAGCGGGGTGCGGCGGGCTTCGGTGTCATCGCTCATCGCACCGGCTCCTGCCGCTCGAACCGCCAGCTGTTCCATTGCGCCCAGGCGGCGACAAGCTCCGGCAGTGCCGGTTCCCCCTGGGCGTCACCGCCGATACGGATCATGCCGCGCGGCGGGGCGAAGGGGCCGTGCTCCAATATGTGAAGCGCGCGGGCGCTGCCCCGCTCATCACTGTCGCCGGCCGGGAACAGGGTCCGCAGCGCACCCGCGCCGCTCAGCCGGTCGCGCACGAGGATCAGCGCCTGCCCGCCGGCAAGCGCCACGGCCCAGCCGTCGCAGCGGGTCATCGCGGTGCTGGCCACCTTGAAGAAGCGGCGCAGCTCCACCGGGTGGCGCGTATGGGTGCGGGCTGTTGTGACATGGGTGACTTCCTCCGCCTCCAGCGCGCCGCTGCCGTTAAGGGCGATGGTCAGGAGCCGGTATTCGTTACGCCCGCCCGGCGCGTGCCGCGCGGCAAGGTAATCGCCGCACAGCGCCTGCGGGTCGGGCAGGCTGCCATTGCCGAAGAAGGCGGCAAGGCCGTGCAGGATCTGCACCGGCGCCTCGGCCTGCTGAAGGTCGGCGTCGGTGAGGTAGCCCTTCTCTTTGAGGAATGAAGTGGTCGCGTCCAGCCGTTCGCGGCTCAGGACCTGCGTGCCGGCGGCGAAGCGGCGCAGCGCCTCGCCGAGCACGGCGAAGTCGTCTTCCCGGTCATAGAAGGATCGCGGCACGGACTCGGCATCGGCGATATCCAGCGCGACCTGGTGCCACGGGCGCTTGCGCCCGCCCATGCGGGTCTCACTGCGGTAGCGCAGCAGGCGGTCCCGCAGCCGCCTGATGATGGCATCTCCATACTCCATGTCCGGCTCCGCCCGACGCGGTTTGCGCGAGGAATATCCGCCGCAATCGCGCTTATTTTTTGCGCAGACACAGCAAAAGACAAGTCCTTACGAAGAAAGGAGCGCTGGCATGGCCCGCTATACATCGCCCTTCGACGGCGCGCCGTGGACGCGCCAGTATGAGGACGCCGACGGCAATCTCGCCTTCACCATCGAGGCGCGCGCGCTCACGCCCCTGCGCGCCCGGATCGCCGATGGCTGTGCCGGTGTGTGCATCGCCTATCACGTCGTGATGGGCGTGGTCTTCGGCATCCGCGAAGCCAATCCGTGGTGGACCATCGTAATGACCGGCGGCGCGCTTGCCGGCCAGGGCATCATCCGCAGCTGGATCGGGGAGATGTTCGAGCGCCGCGCGCTCATGACCATCACCACCGACAGTTTCGCGGTGCAGCGCCGCCGGTTCGGGCCGTGGGAGCGTTTCGACCGCCGCCACGCCCACCGCTTCGCCCTCGTGCCGCACGACAAGGCGCGGCGCGAGCAGGCAGAGCACGACTATGAGCAGCGCGTCGACCAGGCGCGGGGCCGGCCGCAATTCCGGACGCCCTACTACCAGGAGTCCTACATCGTCACCTTCGAATATCTCGGCCAGCGCCATGACCTCATGGCCGTCTATGGCCGCAAGACAGCCCTCGCGATCCTCGCCCGCCTCAAGGCGTGTGACGAGGTGGTCGAAGCGCAGGCGCGCAAGGGCAAGGGCGTGGCCCTCACCCCGGCGCAGGAATGGGGCGAACAGCCGGGCGACATCCCGGAGCACGCCTGAGGGAAAGGAGAAAGACCATGATCCATGACAGGAATGCCATGCAGCAGGCATGGCTGACCGAGCTTGACCCGCACTACATCCCCAGCCACCCGGCGGCGCTCGCCGCCAAGGCGGCGCGGGAGGTCGAGCGCGGCAGCCGCGCCCGCAGCGCGGCCCCGGCAGCGGGCGGTTCGTCAGCGCTCGGCTGGATCGTGACCGCGATGGTGCTGATCGCGCTCTGCGGCGGCGGCTGAGGTGCGCGCCGCAACATTGAAAGGCCGCCGCTCACGCGGCGGCCTCCTGCGGGCGGGCGAGCCCATGCAGGTAATCGATCGCGCGCTGCGCGTGCGCGGCGGCGGTGAAGACGGCGCGCTTGTCGTCCTTCAGCACCGCCAGCCAGTGCCCGATATAGGCGGCATGGTCGGCGCGATCCTCCAGCGCCAACCCAAGGTCGGCGCACAGGAACGCCGCACCCAGTTCGGCGACCAGCTCTTCGCGGGCGTAGCCGTCATCGCCGAAGCGCTTGCGCCCGAAGTCGCGATCAAGCCGCGTGGCATGGCGCGTCCAGTGCGTCGCCTCGTGGGCGAGTGTGGCGTAGTAAGCCTGCGCGTCGCGGAAGGCTTCGAAGGGCGGCATCTGGATGTAGTCCAGCGCCGGGCTGTAATAGGCGCTGTCGCCACCATGCCTGATATCGGCGCGCGTGGCCGCGAAGTAGGTTTCAGCGTCGGCGATGCGCTCATCGGGGTTACGGCTGCTCTCGGCGGGCGCGTAGAAGTGGCCCGGCAGGCCCTCGATCTGTTCGACGTTGAAGACCGTGTAGGCCTTGAGGAACGGCACGGTGCGTTCGATATCGTCGCCGGTGGCCTCATCCGTCTCGGCGCGGGTGATGGTGTTGGCGTAGACCACCGGCGATCCCTTCTCGCCCTTGCGGACATGGCCGCCCAGTTCGATCGCCTGGCGGAAGGTCATCCAGATCGGCGCGCTGAACGAGCCGCTCATCGCGGACGCCCACAGCGTCAGGACGTTGATGCCGGCATAAGGCTGGCCGTTGTGCCGAAGGGGCCGCGACACATGCCCGGCGGCGTGGGCGGCGTTCCAGGGCTGGGTCCAGGGTTTCACGCCCTGCTCAAGGGCTTCGATGATCTGGTTGGTGATGCGGCTGTAGATGTCCTGCCGCGGGGTTTGCGTTTTGTCCGACATGACCTGTCTCCTTTGCGTCGGGGGTTCCTCAAGACGCGGCAAGGAAGGACGGGCGACCGAGACGGACGGTCAGGCCCTAACACGGTCCCGGCGCAAGCGCCGGGAGTGGTGCGGGCGGGGTTTGAGCGGCCGGCGCGCCCGGCCAGGACTCGCGTCGATCCTTGAGGACCACCGCGCCTGAAGGAGCGGCAAAGGCAGGATGCAAAACGATCCGCGGCACGGGACCGCGCAGGGAAGGAGCAGGCAGATGATGAGCTATGAGCAATGGAAGGCGCTGAACCCGCGCCAGAGGGCGAAGACCCCCGCCGTCGCCGGCGGCTACCTGCGGCCCCAGCACTACGTCACGATCAGCCTCGATGCGGACCTCGCCGCCTGGCTGCTGGAAAACGTCGTCGGGCGGAGTTCATTCACCGCCGATATGGAGGAGACCGTCATCACCGCCCTGCGGATCATCAGGGGCGAGCTGGATGACAGCGTGCTGGACGCCATCAAGGCCCAGGCCGGGGTCTCGGGCCGCAGACGGAAAAGGCCATAACGAACGAAGGGACTTGCCACAAACTCGCCACACGCAGAAAAAGATCGCCTCGGACAATCGAGGTTTTCTGCGGGCTACAGCGGATTCTGAAAGTGGCGGGATGTGGCGCGTTTTTGGCGGTTATGAAAACGAAATCTGCCGCTAACTGCTTGATTTTAAAGTGGTGCCCAGGGACGGAATCGAACCGCCGACACGGGGATTTTCAATCCCCGAAAAACGTCGATTAAGCGATTGATATACAAAGATACTGCTAAGCGCTTGCCACAAATTCGCCACACGCAGAAAGTTGAGCGGCAATTATGTTGGCTCTTTCGGCTCGCAAATGCGTGTGATCCGAGAACAAATGGCCGTAGACGTCGAAGGTTATCTTGACGGAAGAATGCCCCATCAGCGCCTGTACTTCTTTCGGTGTCGCGCCGCTATGAATTTCCAGGGATGCGCGCACGTGCCGCAACGACTTGAGCGGATAGCGCGGCCGCCCCGCGGAATCGACGATCCCACAGGCGCGCTGCAACACGTACCAGCCGCGATTGGTGATGTTGCCGTGGCTCTCGACCATGCCGGTTCCGGTCGGGAAGACCAGATCAAACTCGCTGTGCGGGCAGTGGGCTTTCCAGGCCCGCAGAGCATCGATGACGAGGTCCGGCATATGAATGGTCCGGTAGGAGGATGCTGACTTCGGCAGTCCGATCTCCCGCGTCTCCGTGGCATCCTGCGAAACAGTGATCGTACGCTTCTCGAAGTTCACGTCCCTCCAGGGCAGGCCGATCACTTCGCAAGGACGCATGCCGGAGTAAGCCAAAACAAGAAAAAACGGTTCGTATCGCGCCCAGGCTTTCTCTGTTTGCCGATTGGCGCTTTTTCTCAACTCATGCGCCTTAGCCAACAAGGCCCGCACCTCTGCGAGGCTGGGGATCGCCATATCTTCCTTCTTTTCGTGACGCTGCGAGATCAGAATGGCCGTGCTCTCTGCGGGGTCACTCCGAAGCCGCCCATCAGTCCGGGCTTGCGCCAGTATCGACTTGAAGGAAGTCAGTATTTTCTTTGCGTACTTGCGCGAAAAATCCCGCAGGAGATTGTCACGAAACTCATCGCACATGACCGGCGTCAACTGGTTCAGGCGGACATTGCCGATCTTGGCCGCGATGATCTCGACGTGCTCACGGTACTTTCTCAGCGTCGAACCTTCTACGGGCTCGCGACCCTTGCGGCCTGTATTCTCGCACACATCCAGCCAACGGCTGGCCGCTTCGGAAACAGTGACCGTATCGCGATCATGGAGGAAATCATGATGACCGAGCGTCGCCACAAAGGCGTCGGCGTCCATGCGCCGCGCGAAAGATTTATAGCGGATATGCCCTGACACCGGCTCTTTGTACCGGACCTGCCAGCCAACGCCGGATCGCCCTTTTCTCTTTCTGATGTCTGCCATAATGAAACAATTTTTTTTGTTATATCTGCAATATAGAACAAAAAGTGAACTTATAAGTCAATCCTTATTTCTGTATTGATTCTCCGCGTCTATTTGCAGCTGCCGGTAGATATTCACCAGCGTGCCGCGCTCGATCTTCAGGGTTCCTTCGATGGGATCGACGAAGAAGGGAAGCTTGCGGCGCCCGGCGGCATCCTTGTCGGCGGCCCGCTTCATCTGGCGCGGGGTCAGTTCGACCCCCATTTCGGCCAGCACCTGCCGCGCCTGTTCAAGGCCGATATAATGCGGCGGCATTTGCATCCGCGCCCCCTTTTCTCCTGTCTCCCCTGCGTCTTGTCGCTACCGCGGATCGTACTCGTCGGCGGCGGAGCGATAGGCGCCTTTCTTCGTCACTTTCTCCACGCGACGGCCAAGCTTGTTGCGCGCGACGATTTTCTCGCCGAGCCCGTCAGTCGGATTGATGAACAGGACCGCACCGAACGAATGGCGCAGCCTGTACTCATCCTCGATTTCATGGAGGGTTTCGAAGAGCGCCTGACGCAGTTCGGCGAGGCTCATCTCGCCGAGTATTCTTATCTGCATCCAAACACTCAAAATAATCGTCATTAGAAATCACTCTCAATATTCTTAAATTATATCGCGGCCTCCGCGCTCCAATCAAATTTTTTGAAACCCTCAAACCCGCACAAACGCTGGGCTTTGCGCGTGCTGCGCCTGTCGCCACGCATGCAACGGCCGTGATCCGCGCCCGTCGCCGCCGCGACGCTGCGCGCCTTCTTCTTCCCGCTACTTCTCTCCGCCCGACCACAGGGACCTCATCCGTCGATGATGTGTGTGACCGGGGCCGTTGAGGCCCTGATGGTCGGGGCCTCCGAGAAGAAGGAGAATGCGATGTCCCGCATCATCACTGTCAGCGAACTCAGCCACAAATCCCTGGCCGAACTGCATGTCCTGTACCGTCAGGTGCAGCTTGCACTGGCCCAGGCGCAACCGGGCACGGAGGCGCACCGTCACGCGGTCGCGAGCCTCGATGCCGTCAGCCGGATGATCAGCCTGCGGCAGCAGGCGCCCGCGCCACGGTTCTAATGCCGGCCTACCGGCCCGGTTGCCGCCGGGCCGGTTTCGCGGGGTTTCGGCGAGGATTGGCCCGCCGGAGCACCGCTATCTTCTTTTCAGAGGAAAGGAGATCGGGATGCAGTGTTCTCACCATCGGGAAATGATGACCATCGAGGTCACCGTGCCGCCCTGCCAGGTGGCACAAGCCCGTGCGCTTCTGGCGCGGATGGGCCTGCCTGCCACGGAAGAGAATATCCGCTGGCACTTTGCCATGTTCTTCAATCAGGTCTGGGATCAGGCCTGTTTCATTCATCGTCAGCGGGGCGACCGCTGCGATCCGGGCGGCGGACCACTCGGCCCGGACGACGAAGAGCCGGAATATTGAGCGTAACCGAAGGCCCGCATCTCAGGATGCGGGCCTTCTTCATTATGACGCCGCGCATTTCCACGCGCTTTCCCCGTGAAAACCCGCCCGTCGCCGACCGCATATTCGTCTCATGAGACAGGAGGCGAATATGGACGGTCATCGACAGGAGCGCTCCGGTGCCGTGCCGGCGGAATTTGTACGCTGGGCGCGGAACTACCTGCGCGCCCGCAACGAGCGCGCTACCAGCACCCGCATTAACGCCATGTACGACGCTGTGAGCCTGGTGCTCGGGCTGACGGCGGCGGCGCATTCGCCCGAAGCGTACGAACGCGCCTGGGAGGCCTATTGCGACGGGCTGGGCGCGATCAGCCGCGAACGCGGCCTGGAGCGCCATCCGCACCGTCATCGCGGCGCGGCGAACGACAACTGAACCGGCCGGCGGCTGGGCTGCCGGCTTCCCACTAATACCGAGGACGATGAGATGCGCGGGCATATGTCCAGCGATCGCCGGGCTTTGCGTGCCGATGCGGCCATTGCCGCATCGGGCGCGCACCCGCATGCGTCCGCGGATATGCGCGTCACCAGCACGCTGGGCGGAGATTATCCGGTCAGTGACGAAGAACTGGCCGTTCTCGAAGCCTTCCTGATGCCGGCGCTCGCGCGCCTTTTCGACGACGGCAAGCTTAAACCAGACTCGAAACAGCCGCAAAGGCCTGCCATACAGGATGAAGACTGTATCGATACGGAAATACGGTCATGACACGGCATAGTGCACCATCGTCAACCAATGCAGCGCCGCTGCGCGCTGCGCTCTATATGCGCGTGTCCACCGGGCGGCAGGCGGAAAGCGACCTGTCGATCCCCGACCAGCGGCGGCAGATGACGGCGTTCTGCGCGACGCGCGGCTGGGAGGTGGCGGCGGAGTTTGTCGATGCGGGCCTGTCCGGCACGGATGACAACCGGCCGCAGCTCCAGCGCCTGCTCGATATCGCCACGGCGGGCGGCTCACCCTTCGATGCCGTCGTCGTCCATAGCTTCAGCCGCTTCGCCCGCGATCACTTCGCGCTCGAATATCATGTGCGCCGCCTGCGCAAGCACGGCATCCGCCTTGTCAGCATCGCGCAGGATTTGGGTGACGACCCGATGAGCGTGATGGTGCGGCAGGTCTTCGCGCTGTTCGACGAGTACCAGTCCAAGGAAAACGCCAAGCACGTCCTGCGCGCGATGCAGGAAAACGCCCGGCAGGGCTTCTGGAACGGCGCGGCGGCCCCCTACGGCTATGCCATCGTGGCCGCCGGTCAGCGCGGGGCGAAGACCAAGAAGAAGCTCGCGATCGACCCGGTCGAGGCCGAGACCGTGCGGCTGATCTTCCGGCTGTTCATCGAGGGCGACGGCACGTCCGGCCCGATGGGCGTGAAGGCGGTCGCCGCATGGCTGAACGAACACGGCCATCGCACCCGCCGCGGCGCGCGCTGGGGCATCGGGCCGCTGCACAAGCTCATCACCAGCACGGTCTACAAGGGCGAGTATCGCTTCAACCAGAAAGCCTGGAAGACGAAAGAGCAGAAGCCGGCGGACGAACAGGTCGCCGTGCCGGTCGACCCGATCATCGACCCGGCGACCTTCGACCGGCTGCAAAAGATGCTGAAGACCCGCAACCCGAAGGTGACACCGCCGCGCACCGTGACCGGGCCGATCCTGCTGACCGGCCTTGCCACCTGCGCCAGCTGCGGCGGCGGCATGACCCTGCGCACCGGCAAGTCAGGGCGCTATCGCTACTATGCCTGCGCCACCTGCGCGCAGAAGGGCAAGAGCGCCTGCAAGGGCCGCGCGATCCCGATGGACCGACTCGACAGCATCGTTACGGAAAGGCTCGCTGCCGACCTGCTGACACCCTCAAGGGTCCACACCCTTCTGGAAGCCCTGCTGGAGCGGCAGGCGGCCCGCAAAAGCGACCATGCCGAACGGGTGGCGGCGCTGCGGACCAAACTGCTCGAAGCCGAGGGCCGGCTCAGCCGCCTCTATCAGGCCATCGAGACCGGCATCGCCGACCCCGCCGACCCTACTCTCAAAGACCGGATTGAAATGTTGCGCACCGAGCGCGACATCGCCCAGGCGACACTCGACCGGGCGCTCACCGAAATGCGCCCGGAGGCACGGATCACGCAGGAGAAGATTCAGGCTTTCACCGAAACCATGCGCGCCAACATCTGTGACGGCCCGGTCCCGTTCCGCCGCGCCTATCTGCGCGCCATGATCGACAATGTCGAAGTCGACGACACGGAAATCCGCATCCACGGCCGGAAAACCGTTCTGGAACGCTTGGTTATGGGAAGCGGAGCAACTGCGGCCGGAGTGCCCAGTTTTGTTCGTAAATGGCGCACCCGACAGGATTCGAACCTGTGACCTTTGGAATCGGAATCCAACACTCTATCCAGCTGAGCTACGGGTGCCTGCCGCAGGGGCGATGACTCGCCCCGTCCGATGTGGGGTTCTTAACCCAGGAATGGCCGGGCATCAATCGTGAAAATTCGCAAATCCCTCGACAATCAACGGTCGGCATGATGAGCCCGGTCAGACGGCGGCGCCCGCGGCGGCGTCCATCGCGGCCGTCAGCCGGCTGTCGCCGCCCGTCGAGCCTGCGCGTTGGGCGATCGGGCTCCCGCGGATCGATTGGGCGTGAGCCTCCGGCGTCGCGGCGCCAGGGGCCAGGGCGCCTCTTTTTCGAAGGGGGCCTGTCAAGTTGTTGCCATGGTCGGGCGCCCCGGCAGTGCTGGGGCGTGCTGCCTCAGCCGATCGCGATCTGCCGCTTTTCCTGGACGGATCTGAGCGCGGCGTCGGCGATTTCCAGGGCCGCCAACCCGTCGGCGCCGGAGGGCGAGAGCGGCGCGCCCGATTCGACGGCGGCGATGAAGCTTTTGATCTCGTTGGCATAGGCCTCGGTGTAGCGGGTCATGAAGAAGTCGTGCAGCGGCGGGCGAGTATAGCCGTCGGCATTGGCCAGCTCGATCGACACCGGCCGCTGGTTCTCGGCGCAGACCATGCCCTTCGAGCCGTGCACTTCGATGCGCTGGTCATAGCCGTAGGTCGCGCGGCGCGAATTGGAGATGATCGCCTGCTTGCCGGACGCCGTCTGCAGGATCACCGAGACGCTGTCGTAGTCGCCGGCCGCGCCGATCGCCTGGTCCACCAGCACGGCGGCGGTGGCGCAAACGGAGACCGGTTCCTCACCCAGCAGGAAGCGCGCCATGTCGAAGTCGTGGATCGTCATGTCGCGGAAAATGCCGCCGGAGCGCTTGATATAGTCGACCGGCGGCGCGCCGGGGTCGCGGGAGGTGATCGTCACCATCTCGACCGCGCCGATCCGCCCCTCGTCGATCGCCTTGCGCACGGCCATGAAATGCGGATCGAAGCGCCGGTTGAAGCCAACCATCAGCTTGCCCCTGGTCCCGGTCACCACCTTGATGCAGGCGCGGACGCGATCGACGTCAAGGTCGATCGGCTTTTCACAGAAGACCGCCTTTCCGGCACGCGCGAATCGTTCGATCAGGTCGGCATGCGTATCCGTCGGCGTGCAGATGACGACCGCGTCGATGTCCCTGGCCGCCTCGATCTCCTCGATCGTGCGCACCTGGCAGCCATATTGGCCGGCGATTGCTGCGGCCGCGGCCGGCAAGGCGTCTGCGACCGCGATCAGGAGCGCGTCGGGGTTGCCGGTCACCGCCCTGGCGTGAACCTTGCCGATACGGCCTGCGCCGAGAAGCCCAAATCTCACAGTCATGTCCATACCCTCTTTTGGCCGGTCGTCCGTGCCGGGTGAGGGGCCGAGAACGCGCTACCCCGGTCGCGCCCGCGTTTGGTCGCGGAGTTGGAGCCGCTACTCGGTCGACGCACGCCAAATGTGCGGAACGCGTGAACCGAATGCGATTACATTTGGAATTTTTATTCCATCCGATGGCCGACCCGTCAAGCGTTTCCTGCCACGGCCGTGCGGTTTGCTTTCCGCACGAAACGCCCTAAAAATGTGACGCACAGAAGCCGGAGGCACCCCGTGAAGTTCATCGACCCCGCCCACCCGTTCTATCGCCCGCTCTGGGTCAGGTTGCTGCTGGTCGGGCTGTGCGCTGGCTGGACGGCGGTCGAATACCACAACGGCCAGCAGATGTGGGGTCTGATCTTTCTCGTCATGACCGCCTATGCATTTGCGCAGCTTCTGCTGTTCTACAAGCCCGCCGATCCTGCCGAGAGGGCACCGGAGGAAGACGGTCAAAAGTAGACCTTCGCGCGCTTGTCCGCGCCGCCGGTTTTCCCTTTCCGGGAGCCGGCTTCAGCGTTCAAGGCCGATTGCTTCCTCCGCCTGCAACCGTCGCAGCGTTTCGTCGAGCAGCATGTTGGCGATGGTCATTCGGCGCGTCGCGTTCGCCCTCAATTCGGCCGGAACGCAGTCGGGGTGGTTGTCGCGGGCGAACGCTCGGCGCAGCGCGACGAGCTCGGCGCGTGTCTCCCGGCCGGTCAGCCCGAGATCGGCGGCAACGTCTTCCGGCGCGGTGCGCAGCAGGTGTGGCGGCGGGCGAGGCGGGACAAAAGGTTGCGGTGCCACCATTTCCTGACCGCTGTCGTCGAAGACGGTCCTATAGGCGGCAGCGGCAGCGGCATGGTTTGCCGAGGTATAGGCAGAGCCGGCTGCGAAGACGAAGGGCGTAGAGGGGGCGACGGCCGTCGGGGCAAGGCTCGCCTTGCCATCTGCCGCCGCCTCGGCTTCCTGCGCCTCCGCCTTCAGGCGTTCCAGCACGGTTTCAAAGACGCTTCTGCCGAACACGGGTCCTCCTCAGGCCTGCGCACGGTCGGGGAAGAGCATCCGGGCGCGCTGCAGAATCAGATCATAGAACAGCTTCGCGCTTGGCGGCAGCGCCCGACCCTTCACGGCGATCAGGCTGTAGGGCTTGATGTCGATGTCGAAGTCGGTGTCCAGGATGCGCACCTCGCCGGGACCGCCACCCTTTTGCGTGACGAATTCGGCCATGTCGCGGGCGATCGGCGCGACGGCGTTGGAGGAGCAGACAAGCGCAACGGTCAGCAGCAGCGAGGCGGTGTTGACCACCGTCGTCGGCAGCGGGACGCCTGCGGCGATGAACAGCTCCTCCACGCGGCGGCGCAGAAGCGTGCCGGGCGGCTGGAACACCCAGTCGTAGGCCGGCAGGTCCGAAAGTGACACGACCGGCTTTTCCAGCAGCGGATGGCCGCGGCGCGCGATCAGGCAGGCCTTCTCGATGCCGATCTCCTGGACGTTGAAGAGGCGCGGATCGAGATCGTCGGGCACTCGGGCGATGATGAAGTCATGCTTGGCCGACAGCAGTTCGCGCGCCAGCACGTTGCTCGTTTCGATGCGGACATTGACCTCGATCCCCGGATAGGCGGCGCTGACCTGCTGGACCGCCGGCACCGCAAGGCTGATCGCCGGTGCGGTCACGGTGCCGAGGAAGACGGTGCCGCCGGCGCCTGATTTCAGCGCGGTGATCTCCCGGTCGACCTCGTGCAGTTCGAGCAGGATGCTCCTTGCACGCCGGGCAAAGGCCCGTCCGAATTGCGTCAGTTCCACGCCGCGCGAGGCGCGCTCGCACAGCTGGGCCTTAAGGATCCCCTCCATTTCCGTCAGCATCCGCGAGGCGGCGGGCTGGGAAATGTTGAGGGCCGCGGCGGCGGCGCTGATCTGCCTGTGGTCGTCGATCGCGACGATCATCCGCAGATGGTTGAGTTTCAGGCCGGAGCGCAGCAGGCCGAGCCCGAATTGTTCCTCGCTCGGCTTTTCCGGCAATGGGGTGTCGATGTCGTGCAGCAACGCGAGCCTCTTTGTAAAAATAATACCATTGGCTTTGTTTATATCAACATTGGTATGTTAACAAAAGTTTATTATATTTGACAGTTATGGCAATTCGGTGGATTTTGCCGGCAGGTGCGCTCGTGCCCGAGGGAGTGTGGGGGGCAAGAGGGTTTTTGGATCCTTTTCCTCCGTTGGAGACCGTCGTCTGCAGCAGCGGGCAACGAAGCACTGATTGCGGTCCGAACCATGGGGCGGGCCTGGCAAAACAAGGGAGAGATTTGCCAATGAAATTGATCACCTCGCTTCTCACCGCGGCTGCCATCAGCGTGGCGTCCTTCGCCGTGCCTGCGCTTGCCCAGGACAAGGGCACCGTCGGCATCTCCATGCCGACCAAGACGTCGACCCGCTGGATTTCCGACGGCGAGACGATGGAGAAGCTGTTCAAGGAAGCCGGCTACGAGCCGGACCTGCAGTTCGCCGACGACGACATTCCGAACCAGCTCGCCCAGATCGAGAACATGGTCACCAAGGGCGCCAAGGTGCTCGTGATCGGCGCCATCGACGGCACCACCCTTTCCGACATCCTGGCCAAGGCGCATGACGCCGGCGTCAAGGTCATCGCCTACGACCGCCTGATCCGCGATTCGGCCAATGTCGACTACTACGCGACGTTCGACAATTTCCAGGTCGGTGTCCTGCAGGCGACCAGCCTGGTTGACGGCCTGAAGGCGAAGTTCGGCGATGTGAAGCCTTGGAACGTCGAGCTCTTCGGCGGATCTCCCGACGACAACAACGCCTTCTTCTTCTACGACGGCGCGATGTCGGTTCTGCAGCCGCTCATCGACAGCGGCGACATCGTCATCAAGTCCGGCCAGCAGGGCATGGACCAGGTCGGCACGTTGCGCTGGGACGGTGCGGTCGCCCAGGCCCGCATGGAAAACCTGCTGTCCTCGACCTACACCGACGCGCAGGTCAACGGCGTGCTTTCGCCCTATGACGGCCTCTCCATCGGTATTCTCTCCGCCCTGAAGGGCGTCGGCTACGGTTCCGGCGACATGCCGATGCCGGTCGTCACCGGCCAGGACGCGGAGCTGCCGTCGGTCAAGTCGATCCTCGCCGACGAACAGTTCTCCACGGTCTTCAAGGACACGCGCGAACTGGCCAAGGTCACCGTCGGCATGGTCAATGCCCTCATGGACGGCAAGGAGCCGGAAGTGAACGATACCAAGACCTATGACAACGGCGTCAAGGTCGTTCCCTCCTACCTGCTGAAGCCGGTTGCTGCCGACAAGTCCAATGTCAAGGACATCCTGGTCGGTTCCGGCTACTACACGGAAGATCAGATCAACAACTGATCGCGCAACGAGCAGGGTCCGCGATCCGTTGCGGACCTTTTTTCTCGACGGGGAAGACTGTAGTCTCGGCAGTCGTGATCCATCGCTCGAAGACTGCCGCGGAATGCTTGGACATGGACAACATCATTCTCGAAATGCGGAGCATCACCAAGACGTTTCCGGGCGTCCGGGCGCTCGACAACGTCAGCTTCAAGGTCCGAGAAGGGGAGATTCACGCGCTCGTCGGTGAGAACGGGGCCGGAAAATCGACCCTGATGAAGGTCCTGAGCGGCGTCTATCCCGCCGGTACCTATGACGGCGAGATCCATTACGACGGCAAGCCGCGCCGCTTTTCGACGATCTCCGACAGCGAAGAGCTCGGCATCATCATCATCCACCAGGAACTGGCCCTTGTGCCGCTCCTGTCGATTGCCGAGAACATCTTTCTCGGCAACGAGATCGCCAAAAACGGCGTGATCCATTGGCCGCAGACCTTCGCCCGCACGAAGGAACTTCTGAACAAGGTGGGCCTCAGCGAGTCGCCTGCAACCCTCATTACCGATATTGGCGTCGGCAAGCAGCAGCTCGTGGAGATTGCCAAGGCGCTGTCGAAAAAGGTGCGGCTCCTGATCCTCGACGAGCCGACCGCCTCGCTCAACGAAAAGGACTCCGACGCGCTTCTGAAGCTGCTCATGGAGTTCCGCAACCAGGGCATGACCTCGATCATCATCTCGCACAAGCTGAACGAGATCAGAAAGGTCGCCGACAAGATCACCATCCTGCGCGACGGCGGCACGGTGGAGACGCTGGACTGTCACAAGGAGGACATCAGCGAGGACCGGATCATCAAGGGCATGGTCGGGCGCGACATGGAGGACCGCTATCCATCACGCGAGCCGAAGATCGGCGAGACGCTGCTGGAAGTGAAGAACTGGAACGTCTTCCACCAGCAGCACCGCGACCGGCAGTTTCTGCACGATGTCAGCTTCACCGTCCGCGCCGGCGAGGTCGTCGGCATCGCCGGGCTGATGGGCGCCGGCCGCACCGAGACGGCGATGAGCATCTTCGGCAAGTCCTGGGGCCACAGGATCACCGGCGAAGTGAAAATGCGCGGCAAGCCGGTCGATGTCGGCACGATCCCGAAGGCGATCGACGCGGGCCTCGCCTATGTCACCGAGGACCGCAAGCATCTCGGCCTTGTACTGATCAACACCATCAAGCAGAACACGACGCTGTCGAACCTCGAGGCGGTTTCGAAGAACGGCATCATCGACGACCACAGGGAAGCGAAGGTCGCCACCGACTACCGTTCGAAGCTGCGCATCCGGTCGCACTCGATCTACCAGGAAGCGGTCAACCTTTCCGGCGGCAACCAGCAGAAGGTCGTGCTGTCGAAGTGGCTGTTCACCAATCCCGAGGTGCTGATCCTCGACGAGCCGACCCGCGGCATCGACGTCGGCGCCAAGTTCGAAATCTACACCATCATCAACCAGCTTGCAGCCGAGGGCAAAGGCATCCTGATGATCTCGTCGGAGATGCCGGAACTGCTCGGGACCTGCGACCGCATCTATGTCATGAATGAAGGACGCATCGTCGCCGAGCTTTCCAGGGAGGAAGCAAGCCAGGAATCGATCATGCGCGCCATCATGCGCTCCGGGGGGAAACACTAATGGTCGCCGATACCAGCGCTCAAACCGTCAAACCGTCCATCGGGGACTATCTCAGGAACAATATCCGCGAATACGGCCTTCTCGTCGCGCTCGTCGTCATCATGGTGTTCTTCCAGATCGTCACGAACGGCGTGCTGTTCCGCCCCGTCAACATCACCAACCTCGTGCTGCAGAACTCCTTCATCGTCATCATGGCGTTGGGGATGCTGCTGATCATCGTGGCCGGGCACATCGACCTTTCGGTGGGCTCGATCGTCGCCTTCATCGGCGCGATATCGGCGATCATGCTGGTGAAATGGGGCTTGCCGGCGATTGTCGTCGTCCCTGCCTGTCTCATCGTCGGCGGCATCATGGGGGCTGCGCAAGGCTATTGGGTGGCCTATCAGAAGATCCCGGCCTTCATCGTCACCCTCGCCGGCATGCTCGTCTTCCGCGGCATGACCTATGTGGTGCTCGGCGGCCGGCCGATCGGTCCGTTCCCGAAGGAATTCCAGATTCTATCGACCGGCTTCGTGCCCGACTTTTTGTATTTCCTCAATCCGGCACCGGAGACGATCAAGAACATGGTTGCGCTCGTGGCGGTTCTGGTCCTCGTCGGACTGGCGATCTGGTCCGGCTTCCGCAACCGCCGGATCAACGAGATGCATGGGACGGAGAACGAGCCCTTCGTCTTCTTTGCGATCCAGATGGCGGTCATCGCCGTCGTGGCGCTGTTCATCGGCTTCCAGCTGTCCACCTATCGCGGATTGCCGAACGTGCTGATCGTCATGGGCGTGCTGATTGCACTCTACTCGTTCCTCACCACCCGCTCGACGATCGGCCGGCGAATCTACGCCATGGGCGGCAACGAGAAGGCGGCCAAGCTCTCGGGCATCAACACCGAACGGCTGACCTTCTACACCTTCGCCAACATGGGCGTGCTCGCAGCCCTTGCCGGCATGATCATCACCGCGCGCCTGAATTCGGCCACCCCGAAGGCGGGCGTCGGCTTCGAGCTCGACGTGATCGCGGCCTGCTTCATCGGCGGTGCCTCGGCCTCCGGTGGCGTCGGCAAGATCACCGGTGCCGTAATTGGTGCCTTCATCATGGGCGTGATGAACAATGGCATGTCGATCATGGGCATTGGCATCGACTACCAGCAACTGATCAAGGGGCTGGTACTGCTCGCTGCCGTGTTCTTCGACGTCTACAACAAGAACAAGGGCTGATCGGCTTCGGCCGGACAGCAGGACAAGCCATCTAAGGACGGGGCCGCGCGGCGGTCGGACGGCGCGGCCTGAACCGCGTCCCTGGCGGCGTGTTGCCGGTGCCTCGGGAAATGCAAGGAAGCGAAGCATGCTGGTATCACAGTTGAAGAATGCCGACGGCTCGATCACCGTCGTCGTGCGCGAAGAGGGGCAGAGCGGTCAGGCGATGAAGGGCGCCGCGAGCCTCCATTCGCTGGCGATGGAAGCCGCAGATGCCGGCAAAAGCCTCAAGGACGTGATCGAAGCCCATGGCCTGGGCGATGCCGTCGACCTTGAAAGGGCCTATGCCGAGGGCCGGCTGCTATCGCCGATCACCCACCCCGATCCGGCGCACCTGCACCTGACCGGCACCGGGCTGACCCATCTCGGTTCGGCGGCCACGCGCGATGCGATGCACAAGAAGGTAGGTGAGGCGGCCGAGGAGACGCTGACCGACTCGATGAAGATGTTCCGCATGGGGCTGGAGGGCGGCAAGCCGAAGCCGGGCGAGAGGGGCGTCCAGCCGGAATGGTTCTATAAGGGCAACGGGACGCAGGCGGTCGCGCCGGGCGCAGCGCTGACGTCGCCCGCCTTCGCCGAAGACGGCGGCGAGGAGCCGGAAATCGCCGGCATCTACGTCATCTCTTCGAAGGGCACCCCGTTCCGCCTCGGCTTTGCCGTGGCCAACGAGTTCTCCGACCACGTCACCGAGCGGGTGAACTATCTCTGGCTCGCCCACTCGAAGCTGCGGCAGGCGAGCTTCGGCCCGGAGATCCGGATCGGCGAAGCACCGGACGACATTCGCGGCTTCTCGCGTATCCTGCGTGACGGCAAGGTGCTGTGGGAGAAGCCGTTCCTCTCCGGCGAGGCGAACATGTCGCATACGTTCGCCAACCTCGAATACCACCATTTCAAATACGCGCTGTTCCGCCAGCCCGGCGAGGTGCATGTTCATATGTTCGGCACGGCGACGCTGTCCTTCGGTGATGGCATCCGTACCCAGGAGGGCGACGTGTTCGAGATCGGCGCCGATGGCTTCGGCTTGCCGCTGCGCAACCCCCTGGCAATTGCCAGGGAAGACGAGGTCGAAATTCGTCAATTGTAATCAGGTGGGGCCGGCGCTTTCGTGTCGACCCGCTCCGATGACAGGAGGCATGCCCATGACCATCCACCAGAACCTGATCGCCGGCGAATGGGTCGGCACGGACGCGGTGAAGAACATCAACCCGTCGAACACCAACGACGTGGTCGGCGACTATGCGCGCGCTTCGGCCGAGGACGCAAGGGCGGCGATCGCCGCCGCCAAGGCCGCCTTTCCGGCCTGGTCACGCTCCGGTATTCTCGAACGCCACGCGATCCTGAAGAAGACCGCCGACGAGATCATCGCCCGCAAGGACGAGCTCGGTACGCTGCTCGCCCGCGAGGAAGGCAAGACGCTGCCCGAGGCGATCGGCGAAACCGTGCGCGCCGGGCAAATCTTCGAGTTTTTCGCCGGCGAAACCCTGCGCCTTGCCGGCGAGGTGCTGCCGTCGGTCCGCCCGAACATTGGCGTCGAGATCACCCGCGAGCCGGTCGGCGTTGTCGGTATCATCACGCCGTGGAATTTTCCGATCGCCATTCCCGCCTGGAAGATCGCCCCGGCGCTCTGTTACGGCAACACCGTCGTCTTCAAGCCGGCCGAGCTGGTGCCGGGCTGCGCCTGGGCGATCGTCGACATCCTCCACCGCGCCGGACTGCCGAAGGGCGTCCTCAACCTCGTAATGGGCAAGGGCTCGGTCGTTGGACAGGCGATGCTCGACAGCCCAGATGTGCAGGCGATCACCTTCACCGGCTCGACG
The DNA here is from genome assembly GCF_041930185.1 of Mycoplana ramosa. Classification (NCBI taxonomy): domain Bacteria; kingdom Pseudomonadati; phylum Pseudomonadota; class Alphaproteobacteria; order Hyphomicrobiales; family Rhizobiaceae; genus Mycoplana; species Mycoplana ramosa. Next base: position 170,205 of record NZ_JBHEEW010000009.1, read on the forward strand.
GTAACCGGCAAGCGGGTCGCCGCAGCCTCCATCGAGCATAACCGCAAGTTCCAGCTGGAGATGGGCGGCAAGAACCCGTTCGTCGTGCTCGACGACGCCGATCTCACCGTCGCCGTCGAGGCCGCCGCCAATTCCGGCTTCTTCTCGACCGGCCAGCGCTGCACCGCGTCGTCGCGGCTGATCGTGACTGAGGGCATCCACGATCGGTTCGTCGCGGCGCTCACCGAGAAGCTGAAAAACCTCGTCGTCGACGACGCGCTGAAGGCCGGCACCCATATCGGCCCTGTGGTCGACGCGTCGCAACTGAAGCAGGACACCGACTACATCGAGATCGGCAAGCAGGAAGGGGCGACACTCGCCTATGGCGGCGATCTCCTCAAGCGCGACAATCCGGGCTTCTATCTGCAGCCGGCGCTGTTCACGGACGCCACGAACGACATGCGCATCAGCCGCGAAGAAATCTTCGGGCCGGTCGCCTCCGTAATCCGTGTGCGGGATTACGACGAGGCGCTGGCGCTCGCCAATGACACGCCGTTCGGGCTCTCCTCCGGCATCGCCACCACCAGCCTGAAGCACGCCACCCATTTCAAGCGCAATTCGGAGGCGGGCATGGTGATGGTCAACCTGCCGACCGCCGGCGTCGACTTCCACGTTCCCTTCGGCGGTCGCAAGGGCTCCTCCCACGGCCCGCGCGAGCAGGGCCGATACGCCAACGAATTCTATACCACGGTCAAGACCGCCTACACGCTGGCCTGACCAAGTGCGCCGGCATTGGCCGGGGCGTCTTACGCAAGGACGACAGGAAATGACGAAGAAAGCTGAATGGCCGCGCAAGCTGCGCTCGCAGGATTGGTTCGGCGGGACCGGCAAGAACGCCATCATGCACCGCTCCTGGATGAAGAACCAGGGGTTGCCGGCGGATACCTTCGACGGGCGGCCGATCATCGGCATCTGCAACACCTGGTCTGAGCTGACGCCATGCAACGCGCATCTGCGCGACCTCGCCGAACGCGTTAAGCGCGGCGTCTACGAGGCCGGCGGCTTTCCGGTCGAATTCCCGGTCTTCTCCTGCGGCGAGAGCACGCTGCGCCCGACGGCGATGATGTTCCGCAATCTCGCGGCGATGGACGTCGAGGAGGCTATCCGCGGCAATCCGGTCGACGGCGTCGTGCTGCTCGGCGGCTGCGACAAGACCACGCCGAGCCTCTTGATGGGCGCGGCTTCGGTCGACATTCCGGTGATCCTCGTCTCCGGCGGCCCGATGCTGAACGGTAAGTGGCGCGGCAAGGATGTCGGCTCGGGCACCGCCGTCTGGCAGTTCTCCGAGATGGTGAAGTCCGGCGAGATGACGCTGGAAGAATTCATGGATGCCGAGCAGGGCATGGCCCGCTCGGCAGGCAGCTGCATGACGATGGGCACGGCCTCGACCATGGCCTCGATGGCCGAGGCGCTGGGCATGACGCTGCCCGGCAATGCGGCGATCCCCGCCGTCGACGCCCGCCGCCGGGTGATCTCGCAGCTGTCCGGTCGGCGCATCGTCGACATGGTCAAGGAAGACCTCAAGCCATCCGACATCCTGACCAGGCAGGCGTTCGAGAACGCCATCCGCGTCAACGGCGCCGTCGGCGGCTCGACCAATGCCGTCCTGCACCTACTGGCGCTTGCCGGTCGGGTGGGCGTCGACCTGACGCTCAACGACTGGGACCGACTCGGGCGCGACGTGCCGACGATCGTCAACCTGCAGCCGTCCGGCAAGTACCTGATGGAAGAGTTTTATTATGCCGGCGGCCTGCCGGTGGTCATCAAGGCGGTCGGCGAGATGGGGCTCTTGCACAAGGACGCCATCACCGTCACGGGCGAAACGATCTGGAATAACGTCAAGGATGCGGTCAACTACAACGACGACGTGATCGTGCCGCGCGAAAAGGCGCTGACGAAGTCGGGGGGGATTGCCGTGCTGCACGGCAATCTCGCGCCGAAGGGCTGTGTGCTGAAGCCGTCCGCGGCCTCGCCGCACCTGATGCAGCACAAGGGCCGCGCCGTCGTCTTCGAAAGCATCGAGGACTACCACGCCCGCATCAACCGCGACGATCTCGACATCGACGAGACCTGCATCATGGTGCTGAAGTATTGCGGGCCGAAGGGCTATCCGGGCATGGCCGAGGTCGGCAACATGGGACTGCCGCCGAAGGTGCTGAAAAAGGGTATCACCGACATGATCCGCATTTCCGATGCGCGCATGTCGGGCACTGCCTACGGCACCGTTATCCTGCACACCGCGCCGGAAGCCGCCGACGGCGGACCGCTGGCGCTGGTCGAGAACGGCGACATGATCGAGGTCGACGTTCCCGCCCGCACGATCCACCTGCACGTTTCCGACGAGGAACTGGAGCGTCGCCGCAGCGCCTGGGTCAATCCGGTCAAACCGCTGGTCGGCGGCTATGGCGGCCTATACGTCAAGACCGTGATGCAGGCCGACACCGGCGCCGACCTCGACTTCCTCGTCGGCGCACGCGGGGCGGGCATCCCGATGGACCGCGACAGTCATTGAGAACAGCGGCGGATTAAGGGACGCGCTGGCCGCGTCAGCGTCCACCTGCCTGGTGATTTTCGCGTCGACCCCGTTGACCGGCTGACCATCGCCACGGCCCGCGAACTCGGCGCGATGCTCTTGACCGTGGATCGCGAAGGGGGCCACGTGGTCGCAAAGCACAGCGCAATAGCGACCGCCGCCGCGAACGTGCCATTCGATCTTTGCCTAGGTTGCCGATGCGCCTTCAGCCGGCTACCCGCAACCGCGTTGAACCTGAGCATCAGGATTATTGCTTTGACCGCGGTGCTGGCCGGGCCTATCGGTCGTCCCCCGTGCGAATGATCTGCCCACCGGAGTTCCCATGTCTCTCGACCGTCTGGCTCCGGCCATCTTCGTCCTGCTCTGGTCGACCGGCTGGGTGGTGGCGAAGTTCGGCGCCATCTACTCCGATCCGCTGACCTTCCTCTCCGTGCGCTATGCGGTCGCGGCGGTGCTGTTTGCCATGCTCTGCCGGCTTGCCGGGGTACGGTGGCCGCAGGACCGCGCGACTTCTACCTGGCGGCGGTCTGGTGGGCGGTGGGGCAGGGCGTGCCGGCGGCGCTGTCCGGCATCATCGCGGCGCTGCAGCCGCTGATGACCGCACTGGCGGCGCCCTACATGATCGGCGAGCGGCTGTCGCCGATGCAGAAGATCGGAATCGTGCTGGGCTTTGCCGGCGTGGCGATCGCCATCCTTCCGAAGTTTTCCGGCGTCGGCGGCGCCGATATTCCGGCCCTGGCGCTTGTCGTCAACATCCTTGGGATGACCTCGGTGACCTACGGCACCATCTACCAGAAGCAGCACCTGCATACCGGCGACATCCGCGCCATTGCCATGCTGCAGTACCTCGGGGCGCTGGCCGTAACCCTGCCGTTCGCCTTCCTGCTGGAGCCGGTCGAAATCCGTCTGTCCTGGGGTTTCATGGCCCTGCTGGGCTGGTCGGTGCTCGGTATCTCGATGGGGGCGGTGATGGTGCTGCTCTACCTGATCCGCAGGGGCCAGGTGTCGCGCGCCGCCTCGCTCATCTACCTCGTGCCGCCGCTTGCCGCGATCGAGGCGGCAATCGTCTTCGGAGAGGAACTGACGGTGCCGATGCTCGTCGGCACCGCGATCGTCGTTGCCGGCGTCTATCTCGCCAATCGCAAGGAGACGCGAGCAGCGCCCGCCGAATAGAGGGCATCTTGCCAGATACAAAAATGGCGGGCCGAAGCCCGCCATCGTCATGCACGACAGAAGCAAATCTACGCGTGTTCGCGGCGCTGGCCGTTCGGCCGGCGCGACTGGCTGCGATTGCCGCCATTGCTCGGTCCGTTGCGGCCGCCACCGTGGTTGCGGTTGCGGTGATCACCCTGCTTCTGGGCGGGGCGGCCGGGGGCGTGCCGGTTCGGCGCGCCGTCATGAGCGGCGAGCTCGCCGCGATCCTGGCGCGGCTCGTGCCGCTTCTGCGGACGGTCGGAGAAACCACGATCGACAATCTGGCCATCCATTCGGGCGGCGGCAGGACGTTCGCCACTGCGCTGCTGGCCATTGGCGCCGCGTGCGCCCTGGCCCTGCGGCCGGGGCTGGCGATGCTGGCCGGCGTTGCGCTGGCCGCCGCCATTGCCGCCGCGACCCTTGCGCGACTTGCCGCCGGGACCTGGCATGTCGGCCGGGGCCTCGCCGCTGGCAACCGCAATCGAAATGCCCATCAGCCTTTCGATATCACGCAACAGGCGAATGTCGTCGGGTGCGCAGAAGGCGATGGCAATGCCGTCACGGCCGTTGCGGGCGGTGCGGCCGATGCGGTGGACATAGGCGTCCGGTACTTCCGGCAGGTCGTAGTTGTAGACGTGGGTGACGCCCGGAATGTCGATGCCGCGGGCGGCAACGTCGGTCGCCACCAGCACGCGGATCTCCCCGTCGCGGAACGCCTTCAGCGCCCGCTCGCGCTGGCCCTGACTCTTGTTGCCGTGGATGGAAGCCGCCTTGAAGCCGACGTGGTCGAGATGCTTCATCAGCTTCTCGGCGCCGTGCTTGGTGCGCGAGAAGATCAGCGACAGGCCGTCCGGATTGTCGGTCAGGGTCTGCTTGAGGATCTGCGTCTTGTGGTCCTTGCCCGGGACGAAGTGAACATACTGCTCCACCTTGTCGGCGGCCTTGCCGGGCGGCGTCACTTCGACCTTCATCGGGTTGGTCAGGTATTCGCCGGCAAGTTCGGCGATCAGCTTCGGCATGGTGGCGGAGAACAGCAGCGTCTGCCGGTTCTTCGGCACCAGCTTGGAAATCTTGCGCAGGTCATGAATGAATCCGAGGTCGAGCATCTGGTCGGCCTCGTCCAGGACAAGATAGCGGCCCTGCGTCAGCGTCACCGACTTGCGGGCGACGAGGTCGAGCAGGCGGCCGGGCGTGGCGACAAGAATGTCGGTGCCGCGGCTTAGCATTTCCGATTGCTTGTTGATCGAGGCACCGCCGACGACGGTGACGACGCGCAGCGGCGTCTTCTTGACGAAATCGCGCAGGTTGTCGGCGATCTGGTTGACCAGCTCGCGAGTCGGGGCAAGCACGAGGGCGCGGATGTTGCGCGGATCGGGGCGGCGGCCCTCGGCGAGCAGGCGCTCGATCATCGGCAGGCCGAAGGCTGCCGTCTTGCCGGTGCCGGTCTGGGCCAGGCCGATCAGGTCGTTGCCGGCGAGTACCAGTGGGATCGCCTTTTCCTGGATGGGGGTGGGCTTGTCGAAGCCGAGCGCAGCAAGCGCGTCAAGGACGTTCTTCGACAGGCCGAGGTCATGAAAAGTGGTCAAGTCAATATGCCTTTCGGGGCGCCAAACGCGTCAGCCGGACAGGCACCATGCCGATCCGGTTTCGTCTGGCGTCAAGAACCCCGCGTGATTTGGGAACTTGTGGTTGATAGAGGCGTGTGGCGCAGTCTTCCACGCGGTGGCGGAACAGTTCACTTGCGCGCATCCTTCTTCAGCGATCCAATCGGGGATATCGCAGGGCTCGCTCACGCGGCGGCCGGAAGGCAACGCAGATTTCCATGTCGTGGTTTTGGGCTGGAAAGTCAAGCGCTAGTTTTCGCAGGTGCAGCATCTTTGCATGGCCGTAGCTGGAGGAACGCCGGCCAAAAACTCGCGTTTGCATCAAGACGACACACCGCATCGAGATGTCAGAAGACCGCGGACAGGACGTCGCGGTCAGGATCCGCAAGGAGTGGTGAACGATGACAAGCACTTGGATTCTCGCCGCCGATGGTAATCAGGCCCGCCTTTTGAAAGGCATCAACTTCCTCAAGGATGGGCAGAAAAGCCCGGAGCAGGAGATTTTCCGGAGCGAGCCGAAACGGACACAGGACATCATGAGCGATCGGCCGGGGCGCAGCTATTCGTCGCACGGACCGGGGCGCTCGGCGATGGAATATACGAGCGATCCGGTGCGCGACGAACAGCAGCGCTTTACCGCCGAAGTGGCGGACAAGTTGGAGTGCTATGCCGAAGCTGGCGCCTTCGATCGTCTGATCGTCTGCGCAGCGCCGCAAACCCTTGGCGCCTTGCGCTCGATGCTCGGCGCCAGGTGCCGGGAAAAGACAACCGCGGAGATCGACAAGGACTTCACGAACCTGCCCACGGAGAAGCTGCTTTCGTCCGTGCGTTCGATCATGTTCGAGTAGCGGCTACCACCTTTGCCTGAGTTTCGTTGGGTAACGAAGCTTGCTATCGTCTCGCAGCCCTTTCGGGGAGGCCACGCATGCGCCTGCATCATGTCTTTATGCTGTTCTTGTTGTCTCTTGGTCCGGTCGGCATTGCGCAGGCGGAAACGCCTGTCGAGCGGGGCAAGTATCTCGTGCAATTCGGTGGCTGCAACGATTGCCACTCGCCGGGATATTTCTTCGGCAAGACGACGCCCGAGACTTTTCTTTCCGGGTCCGATGTCGGCTTCCAGCTGCCACAGGGAACGTTCGTCGGCCCGAACCTGACGCCGGATGGCGAAACGGGGCTCGGGAAGTGGACCGAGGCGGAGATCGTCACCGCCCTGCAGACAGGCGTCAGGCCCGATGGCCGTGTGCTTGCTCCGATCATGCCCTGGCACGCCTTCGCAAAGCTGACGAAGCAGGATGCCGCAGCGATCGCCGCGTTCCTGAAATCCATGAAACCGGTTCGCCACCAGGTTCCCGGCCCGCTTGGTGTCGGCGAGAAGCCAACCTTCCCGGTGATGACGATCATTATGCCGGAAGGCGCGCCGTCCCAATCGAAGTGAGCGGTCGCGGTCGCGCTCAGGAGGCTGTCGGCGCGCCGATTTCCTCCTTGCGTTTGGAGACGAACGTGGCGAGCTCCTCCTCGATCGCCGGGTCCAGCAACGGCCGCTCGTAGGCGTTCAGCTTCTCCTGGTACACCCGGTTGGCGTGGTCATAGGTGGTTGGGCGCCCCGCTTCCGACCACGCCTCATAATTGCGCCGGTCGGAAAGGATCGGCGAATAGAAGGCTGTCTCGCACCGGACCAGCGTGTGTGGCATCACGAAATAGTGCCCGCCGGGGCCAGCCTCGCGTATGGCGTCGAGAGCCAGCGCATCGTTGCTGGTGTCCAGCGGCCGGAGAAACTCCGCCACCATCTGCAGCATGTCGACGTCGAGGATGAACTTCTCGAACGACGCCGTAAGCCCGCCTTCGCTCCAGCCAGCGGCATGCATGATGAAGTTGCCGCCCCCCTGGGTCAGCGCCCAGAGCGAGAAAGCCGATTCATAGGCGGCCTGGGCGTCGAGCGCGTTGGAGGCGCTGGTGTTCGAGCTGCGATAGGGAATGCGGTATTTGCGCGCCAACTGGCCACCGGCGATCACGGCCTGCATATATTCCGGCGTTCCGAACGCAGGGACGCCGGTTCGCATGTCGACGTTGGATGTGAAGCCGCCATACATGACCGGCGCGCCCTTCCGCACCATCTGCGTGAAGGCCAGCCCGCACAGTGCCTCGGCGTTCTGCTGGGCAAGTGCGCCGGCAATCGTCACCGGGGCCGTGGCGCCCGCAAGCGTGAACGGTGTGACGACGACCACCTGGTTACGCGAGGACATCTCGATGATGCCCTGTAACATTGGCTCGTCGAGGCGCAGGGGGGAGGACGTGTTGATGTTGGTAAAGACCGATGGCTGCTGCTCCATCTCTTCCATGGTGATCCCGCGCGCGATGCGGGCGATCTCGATGCCGTCGATGGTGCGCTGGCGGTCGAGCGGGTAGACGTGGAACACCTTGTCGGTCAACGTCACCAGGTCGGCCAGACAATCCAGGTGGCGCACCGAGGCGTGCAGGTCGACCGGGTCCACCGGATAGCCACCGGTCGTGTGGATCACGTCGTAGCACTGGGCAAGCTTGACCAGCTTGCGAAAGTCCTCCTGGTTTCCGGCGCGCCGGCCGCCTTGCCGATCGGTCACGAATGGAGCGGAGGCGACCGGTGCGAAGACGAGGTTGTTGCCGCCGATCTCGACGTTGCGCAGCGGATTGCGCGCATAGATCGTAAAGTCCGGCGGCGCGGAGGCGATCATCTCCATGATCAGCCCGCGATCGAAGCGTACGCGATCGGTGCCGGGCGTCACATCGGCGCCGGCCGCTCGCATTCGCTCCCTGGCCTCCGGCAGGATGATGTCCATGCCGATGTCTTCGAGGATGGTGAGCGATGCCCTGTGGACGGCCTCAAGCGCATCGTCGGAAAGGACGGTCGATCTCGTCGTCGCGTTGGTGATGTTCAGGTATTTCGCACTTCCGGACGCCTTGCGCTGGCGCTCGGAAACGCGGTTCTGGCGTCTGCGTTGCCTGGCCGTGGAATCCGACCCCTGCTGTGCGAGATGCAGATCCAGATTTACAACGTCACCCATGGTGTGGTCCCGATTGTCCATTGATACTGGATATCCTGTCACACGAAAGAGGCAAGCAGCCGGTCGTTTGCGACAATGAAACGTGCAGACGGACATGCGTTTTGTCAGTTGTGTGACGCTTCCTCGCAACCAGTGGACGATCTGCAAGGTTCTCTTAACTATCTGTTCAAATTGTGCGTGCTAACTCGGCCAATGGGAATTCCCGCCCCTGTTTGAGAAGCGTCAGAGTGGCTGAAATACAAGACGATTTGCTGTTAGCCGCCTGCGAGCGGATTCACTCGCAGACATCACCGGCCTACATCAAAGGCAGCGAGATGCGCTACCTCGCCGTCAACGCCGCGTTTTGCGAACTTTTCAACATCGGCCAGGAAACAGTCGTCGGACTCAGCGACGAAGAGATCGGTAAAGGCGACGGTCACCACGATAGGCACGAGCATGAGCGTCGCTGCCTTGTATTCGGCAGCGACGAGACGGTGCGCTACTGTCATGCGCAAAGCGGCCAAAACTTCATCATCTCGATGCGGCGCCAGCGCATTTCCGCTGAGCTGTCCGTCCTGATCGGCACGTTCATTCCGGCCCACGGCACGCTTGCCGTTCGCGCCGATGCACTCGCCCATGGTGCCGGGATCTCCTTCAGCGGCAATTCGGCGCCGGAAGGACGCGACAAGAGCGTCACCGGGTCGGAACCCGTCGTGGCGGACCCGTCCACCCAGGAAGCGTCGGCGGAGCATGTTCTCGACGCCATCGGAACGGGTGTCGCGATCTTTGACCGAGCCGGGCGCCTGACGCACGCCAATCGTGTCATGCGCGAATTCTACCGGGCCCTTGTCGGTGACGTCCCGGATGCGGATCTCGACATCCGCCGGCTTCTCTGCGCCCTCCACGAGGTGGAGACGTCGGACGATGATCCGGTGGAACGCGAAAGCTGGATCGAGCAGCGCCTTGCCGAATACGAGTTGCCGCTGTTCGAGCGCGTCAGCCGGACGGTTGCCGGCGGGTGGATGCGGCTTGTGACGCAACGTCGTCCCGACGGCACGCTCGTCGCCCTGCGCTCCGATGTGACCGCGCTGAAGGAAAACGAGGCGCGGTTGCGCCAGCAGGGCCAGGAGATCGCCCTCTACCGCGCGCTTCTCGACGAGTTGCCGGTGGCGACCTACGTGCGTGACGAGAAACAGCAGTTGATGTTCGCAAACCGGGTCTTCCTCGATCTGATCGGGTCGACCGCCGCGGACATCATAGGAAAGACCACGCTTGAGATGTTTCCCCTTCAAGGTGAGCAGCTTCACGCCGAAAACCAGAGGGTGCTCGACACCGGCGAACTCATCGAGTCCGAGTTCGATTTCCGGCGGCCCGACGGAACGATCGTGCCGACCATTTCTCGGGCCTACCGCGTCACCTCGGCCGACAATCGCAATTATCTCATCAGTTCGATCACAGACACGACGCTTCTCAAACGGCGTGAGGACCAGTTGATCGAAGCCCGTCAGCAGGCCGAGGCGATCAAGTCGGATCTGGAGAGCATTGTCGCGTCGCTTCATGTCGGGATCGTCGTCGTCGATGAAAACTCGACGATCGAACTGGTGAACGAAGCATTCGAGAGCCTGTGGGATGGCGATCTGCCGCCGCTGCAGCAAAGGCCGATCGCCGAATTGCACCGCTTCAAGCGCGAGCATGGCGAGACGATCGAGGCTCAAGCGGGCGTCTGCGACACCGACCACGAGTCTTGGCTGCGCAGCGTGCGCGACGGCCGCTTCCCCACCCGCGAGGTGAGTTATGCCAATGGGCGCACGCTGATCGAATCCGGCCAGCCCATATCGGGCGGCCGCTGCCTGCTGACCTATATCGACATCACCGAGCGACGGGAGCGGGAACGCGAGGTGCTCCAGACGCGCAGCGCGCTGGAAGAGGTCGGCAGCCTGGTGAAGGACGCCATGTCGGCGATGGGCCAGGGTCTGCTGATCATCGACAACGGTCGCATCGAGCTTGCCAACGAGGCGCTGATTTCGATGTTCAGCGCGCCGCCCGCCTTGCTTCAGCCGGGGGCTCCGATTGCCGACCTGATCGAGGACAGTGCCCGGCGAGGCATCTTTGGCTACATCGGTGAACAGCGGGTGGAGGCGCGCGACTTCCTCGCTACATTGATGAGAGACCGACCGATGCCGATCGTCTTCCGCAGCGGCCGGGGCATTTGGCTGCAAATGGAAGCGCGGCCCACCGAGCACGGTCGCATCGTTCTCGTCTATTCCGACATCACCGAGCTAAAGGCGCGCGAGGACGAGTTGCGCCGGCTTGTCCTGCGGGCTGAAACGGCCGACAAGGCGAAGTCCGAGTTCCTTGCCAATATGAGCCATGAGATCCGCACGCCGATGAACGGCGTCCTCGGCATGGCCGAACTGCTGGCGAAATCCGACCTCGACACGCGTCAGAAGACCTTCATCGACATCATAGTGAAGTCAGGCAATGCGCTCCTGACGATCATCAACGACATCCTCGACTTTTCCAAGATCGACGCCGGACAGATGAGCCTGCGCAAGGCGCCGTTCAATCTGGTGGAGGCCGTGGAGGACGTGGCGACGCTGCTTTCGTCGAAGGCAGCGGAAAAGGATCTTGAACTTGTCGTGCGCGGCGCGGCCGACATTCCGGTCGTCGTTGTCGGCGACGCCGGGCGGTTCCGCCAGATCGTAACCAACCTCGTCGGCAATGCCGTGAAGTTTACTGACGTTGGCCACGTTCGGATCGACATGTCGGCGACCGGAATTGAGGACGGCAAGGTCGCGATCACGCTGCGCGTCGAGGATACCGGTGTCGGCATTCCCGAGGACAAGCTGTCGGCGGTGTTCGAGAAGTTCTCCCAGGTTGATGCGTCTTCCACCCGGCGTCACGAGGGGACCGGGCTCGGCCTTGCGATTACCGATGGGCTGGTCACGCTTTTCGGCGGATCGCTTTCAGCGGAAAGCGTAGTCGGTAAAGGCTCGGTGTTCACCGTCACGCTTCCGATGGAGGTCGAGCACGCAGATGCATTGAATGTCGCGGTTCCAGTCAACCTCCGCGGCGCCCGGGTGATCGTTGTTGATCGCAACGAGGCCACCCGAAGCGTCACTCGCGAGCTGCTGACGGAATGGGGCTTCGACGCTACCGCAATTGCCGATGCCGAGGAGGCGCTTGCACTGCTCTCCGCAGCCAGCGCAATCGATATCACCGTGGAGGCGGCGATCGTCGACAAGAGCCTGCGTGATGCCCAGGGGCGTAATCTGATCGAGGCGATCCGCCAGGATTTCCCGTCGACCGCGCTGATCGCACTTTCCGCCCTGGGAGCACCGGCACAGGACAGCGGCCTTGATGGCCTCGAGATCGACGCTCATCTGATGAAGCCGATTCGCGCGGGGCTTTTGCGCGAAACGGTGTGCGAGGTGATACGCACCCTTCGCCATCGCCAGCAGAGGCCTGCCGGCGCAAACGGGCCGCGGGCTGACGGTTCGTCCGTCATCTCCCTTACGCGGCCTATCGCCGCCTTGGATGCGGAACCGATCGACGTGCTGGTGGCCGAGGACAACGAGGTCAATCAGATCCTTTTCCGCCAGTTGCTCGAGGCTTCGGGTGTCAGCTACACGTTGGTGGCCGATGGCGAGCAGGCCGTCGAATGCTTCAGGACGCTGAAGCCGCGCATGATTTTGATGGACGTGTCGATGCCTGTCATGAACGGGCATCAGGCGGCGCGTGCTATACGCCGAATCGAGGCGGGAACCGGCGAACGGGTGCCCATCGTTGCGGTCACGGCGCATGTGCTTGATGGTGATCGCGAAGCCTGCCTCGCGTCCGGCATGGACGATTACCTGGCGAAGCCGATCAGCACCGACAGGTTGGAGGAGATGGTGCAGCGCTGGCTGAAGACGGACAAGCGCGACGCCAGAGGTTCGACCCTGCACTGATCCCTGCAGCATCTCTCCCGAAAGTGGAAACCGATTTCGGGAGAAATGCGAAAGAGCAAAGCCCTCAAGCGTAGCGAGACCGAAAGATCGAGACGCGCTCTACGTCTACCGGCGCCGCCCGCACAACATCTCGCGCTTGCCCGCAAAGCCGGGCCGCCGTTCCACCTCGAAGCCGGCAGCAGCGAGGTTGCGCCGGACGAAGCCGGCGGCGGCATAGGTGGCAAAGGTGCCACCGTCGCTCGTGTGGGCAAACACCTGCTGCATCAGTTCAACCGACCACATGTCCGGGTTGCGCGACGGTGCGAAACCATCGAGATACCAGGCGTCAAAGGAGAACGGGCTGTCCGCAAGCCGTTCGAGCGCCGCACCGCAAACCACGGTCAGCCGCGTCTGTTCATCGAGAACGAGGGCAATTTCACCTTCGTCCGGGGGCGAATCCGGCCACAGCGAGGCAAGGGTCTGTCGCTCCGGGTCGATCTCCGGCCAGTGCGAAAGCGCACGGTCGATGGCAGCGCCTGCGAGCGGAAAGCGCTCGAACGAGACGAAATGCAACAAGCCATTGGCCGGCCGGGCAGCGCGCCATTGCCGCCAGGTCTCACACAGGTTGAGGCCGGTGCCGAAGCCGAGTTCACCGATGACGAAGTCGCCACCTTCGGCCCAGCGTTGGGGCAGGCCGTTCCCGTGGAGGAACACGTGGCCGCATTCCAACCGCCCATCCGTGCGGCAATAAAAATGATCGCCAAAGGCCTGGGAATAGGGCATATCGCCCTCGTGCCAGTCCAGCGTCAATCCGTGCGCCGCGGAGGCGGTATCAGGAGCGTTCTCAGCCATGCCAACAGTCGATAGTCGCGCGCGCCCCGCCGGTCAACCGACACCGGACGTGCTGATCGTCGGCGCCGGGGTCATGGGGCTGTGGGCGGCGGTCATGGCGGCCCGTGCCGGCCATTCCGTGCTCGTCCTGGAGCGCGACCGCGTGGGCGCCGGCGCCAGCGGCGGGCTCCTCGGGGCATTGATGCCGCACCAACCGGATCGCTGGAACGCCAAGAAGCAGTTTCAGCTTCAGGCACTGGTCTCGCTGGAGGCGGAGATCGCGGGACTGGAAGCAGCAAGCGGGCTTTCTGCTGGCTATCGCCGGACCGGGCGCCTGATACCACTCGCTGCCGATCATCATCGCGCGCGTGCGCTCAAGCATGCCCAGGATGCGGCCGCAGCCTGGGCCATCGACGGAAAGCGCTTCTCGTTTGCCGTTCGCGACACCGGCCCGGTGCAGGGCTGGCCCGCCGCCGCGGCGATGCCGGCGGGCGTCGTGTTCGACAGCCTTTCCGGCCACATCTCGCCGCGCCGCTATCTGCACGTGCTTCGTGCCGTCTTGGCGGGGATGCCGCGGGTGGACATTCGGGAGGGAGCGAACGTCGATTCGATCGACCCGGCGACCCGCACGGCACTGCTTGCCGATGGCGGGCGTATTGGTTTCGGCCATGTCGTTCTTGCCGCTGGTGTTTCCACTTTCGACCTCTTTTCCAGCCTAGGGCTGGCGCCGGCGCGCATGATCGGAACCGCCGTCAAAGGGCAGGCAGCGCTTTTCCGGGGCGACATCGATCCGGGCCTCCCGATTGTCTTTGACGGCGGCATCTTTGTCGTTCCGCATGAAGACGGCTATTGCGCCGTCGGCAGCACCAGCGAGGACAGCTTCGACGATCCCATCTCCACCGACAGCCTCCTCAACGACGTCGTCGCCAGCGCCTATCGCCTGGCGCCGGTTCTGCGCACGGCCACGCTCGTCGAGCGCTGGGCCGGCTTGCGACCGAAGGCGATCGGGCGGGATCCGATGATCGGGCGGCACCCGGATTTTACCGCGGTCAGCCTGATGACCGGTGGATTCAAGATTAGCTTCGGCATCGCCCACGAACTGGCCCGCCTTGTCGTCGGGGAGATCGGCGGCAGCCAGGTAGAGCTGCCGCCGTCCTTCAAGGTGGAAGCGCATTTGAATTCTGCGTGTGGCAAGGGAGCTGAGCGCCACATCCACTAGGGCGGAACGCCGTGGTGGCCTTGGTTCCAAAGGGGCAATGCAAGGGGGAGGCGCTGCGGTTCCGGGCGAACGCGATCCTTCAGCCGACTGTTTCGACATCGAGCATTGGAAACGTTGGATTTTGCCTCGACTTTCCGCCCGCGGATGCTACCGTTTGCCCGAAGATTCAAGGGTGAAATCATGTCCGAATTGACCTATCCGCGCGATTTCGTGGGCTATGGCCGCGCGTCGCCCAATCCGCTATGGCCGGGAGACGCGCACATTGCCGTCCAGTTCGTCGTCAACTACGAGGAGGGGGGCGAAAGCTGCGTGCTCGACGGGGATCCGGCGTCCGAATGCCTGCTGTCGGAAATCGTCGGCGCGCAGGCCTGGCCCGGCCAGCGCAACCTCAACATGGAGTCGATCTATGAGTACGGGTCGCGCGCGGGCTTCTGGCGGCTGTGGCGGCTCTTCACCAGCCGCAACGTGCCCGTCACCGTCTATGGCGTGACGCTGGCCATGGCTCGCAACCCGGAAGCGGTCGCGGCGATGAAGGAGGCGAACTGGGAGATCGCCAGCCACGGTTACCGCTGGCTGGAGTACAAGGATTTTCCGGAAGAGATCGAGCGACAGCACATCCGCGACGCCGTGCGGCTGCACACCGAACTGACCGGCTCCCATCCGCTCGGCATGTACCAGGGCAAGCCGTCCGCCAACACGCTGCGGCTGGTGATGGAGGAGGGCGGCTTCGTATATTCCTCCGATTCCTATGCGGACGACCTGCCCTACTGGGTGAAGGGGCTGAAGGACGAACCGTTCCTGATCATCCCCTACACGCTCGAGACGAACGACATGCGCTTCGCCACGCCGCAGGGCTTCAACTCGGGCGACCAATTCTTCACCTACCTGAAGGACGCCTTCGACGTGCTTTACCAGGAGGGCAAGGAGGGCAGCCCGAAGATGCTGAATATCGGCCTGCACTGCCGTCTCGTCGGTCGCCCCGGCCGGGCCGCCGCGCTCGCCCGTTTCGTCGACTACGTGATGTCGCATGACAAGGTCTGGGTGCCGCGGCGCATCGATATTGCCCGCCACTGGCACGAACATCACAAGCCGAAGGCAGGCGAGCTATGACGGCACGCGAGGATTTCATCACCCGCTTCGGCGGCGTGTTCGAGCACTCGCCCTGGATTGCCGAGCGCGCGTTCGACGCTGGAACCGTCATCGAGCCGCTGACGGCATCCGGCGTACATCGGACCCTGACGGCACAATTCCGTGCTGCCACGCCGGAGGAACAGCTTGGCGTTCTGCGCGCTCATCCCGATCTTGCCGGCAAGCTGGCGATTGCCGGCGAATTGACGGAAGACAGCCGCAAGGAGCAGGCTGGCGCCGGGCTCGACCGTCTGAGCACCGAGGAGCATGCCCGCTTCACCGCGCTGAACACGGCCTATGTCGAGAAATTCGGCTTCCCCTTCATCATCGCCGTCAAGGGGCTGACCAAGGACGATATCCTCGCCGCCTTCGAGATGCGCATCGGCAATAGCCGGGAGCAGGAGTTTGAGACGGCAAAGGCGCAGGTCGAGCGCATCGCTCGTCTGCGGCTTGAAGCCCAGCTTCCCGGAGACGCGAATGCCTGAGACCGCCCCCACCACCGCGCCGATCGGCCTTCCGATACGTCCGCTCACGAAGGCGGCGTTTGCGCCCTTCGGCACGGTGATCGAGGCCGATCCGGCAAGGATGCGGCTGATCAATAGCGGCGCGACGGAGCGCTATCACGCTCTCGCCGAGGCCGAGGCGGTGGGCGAGGGCGCGCACGTCATCATCAACATCTTTCGCGGCAGCCCGCGGGCGTTCCCCTATGCGGTGACCATGATGGAGCGCCACCCGTTCGGCAGCCAGAGCTTTTCGCCGATCGACAACCGCCCCTGGCTTGTCGTCGTCGCCGAGGACGAAAACGGCCGGCCGGGCACGCCGCAGGTGTTTCGCGCCGGCGGACGGCAGGGCGTGAACTACCACCGCAACGTCTGGCATCACCCTTTGATGACGGTCGGCGCGGTCAGCGATTTCCTCGTCGTCGATCGCAGCGACCCTGGCGGCAACCTCGAGGAATTTTTCTACGACAGGCCGTTCATCATCGAAGATCCCGGAGCAAGCGCATGACAAAGGCTGGACGCCTCACCACCCACGTCCTCGATACCGCTCTCGGAAAGCCGGCTGAAGGGCTGACGATCGACCTCTTCTGGCTTGAAGGCGAGGAGCGGCAGCGGATCACGACCGTGAAGACCAATGCCGACGGCCGCGTCGACAGGCCGCTGGTCGAAGGCGTCGGCTTCATGGCCGGCACCTACGAACTCTTGTTCCATGCCGGTGACTATCTGCGGCGAACGGGGGTCGACCTGCCCGACCCGGCCTTCCTGAACCTTATACCGCTGCGCTTCGGCATCGCCGATCCATCGACGCATTACCACGTGCCGTTGCTGCTCTCGCCCTACGGCTATTCGACCTATCGGGGCAGCTGAGTGTTGATGTGCGGGCGGGTGATCGGAGAATGCCTATCATCCTCCAATGCCGCTTCCATTATTGAGGTTGCCGCTGCCCCTCAAATCACGGTCTTCATCGGCTTGCCCGCAACATAGGTCTCGCGCACCGCGCGGTCGTCCCCGAGCGTCTGCAGCAGGAACAGCTCGTCGGCGAGGGAGCGCACGATCTCCATTCGGAGCGCCATCGCCGGGGTGGCGGCGGCGTCGAGGACGGCGAGGTCGGCATCCGTGCCGGGCTCCAGCGTGCCGATCCGGTCGGCGAGCGACACGGCTTCGGCGTTGCCGAGCGTCATGTGGTAAAAACTCTCGAACGGGTTCAGCCGTTCACCGAGCAACTGCTGGATCTTGTAGGTCTCGTCCAGCGTCTTGAGCATCGAATAGCTCGTGCCGCCGCCGACATCGGTGGCCACCCCGATGCGCACCGGCTTGTCGCGCCGCACAAGCGATTTCAGCGGAAAGAGGCCGGAGCCGAGGAAAAGGTTCGAGGTCGGGCAATGGACGGCGACGGCGCCCGCCTCGCTCATCGCATCCGCCTCGCGCTCCGACAGATGGATGCAGTGGCCGAACAGGCTTTTTGGCCCGAGCAGGCCGTAATGCGCATAGACGTCGGTATAGTCGATCGCGTCGGGGTAGAGCTGGGCGGTGAAGCGGATTTCCTCGTCGTTCTCCGACAGGTGCGTCTGGATGTGGAGGTCGGGAAACTCACGCGCCAGCAGCGCGGTCGCTTCCATTTGCGCCGGTGTCGAGGTGATGGCGAAGCGCGGGGTGATCGCGACGTGGTTGCGGCCCTTGCCGTGCCATTCCGCGATCACCGCACGGGTCTCGTCATAGCCCATCTCAGGCGTATCGAGCAGCCCTTGCGGCGCGTTGCGGTCCATCATCACCTTGCCGCCGATCATGCACATGTTGCGTCGCAGCGCCTCGGCGAAATAGGCGTCGGCCGAGGCCTTGTGCACCGAGCAATAGGCCGCCGCCGTCGTCGTGCCGTGGCGGATCATCTCGTCGTAGAAATGCCGGGCGATGCGGGCGGCATGCGCCGGCTCGACGAAGCGGCACTCCTCGGGGAACGTGTAGGTGTGCAGCCATTCGAGCAGATTGGCGGCATAGGCGCCGATCACCTGCATCTGCGGGAAATGCACATGCGTGTCGATGAAGCCCGGCAGGATCAGGTGCGGCCGGTGGTCGATCTCTTCGGCGTCAGCGGGCGCATTGCGCCTGACGTCGGCGTAATCGCCGATTGCGGCGATCCTGCCGTCCTCGATCAGCAGGCCGCCGTCGCTTTCGTATCGATAGCTGCCCGTGTCGTCGATGCCTTCGGGCCTGCGAACGAAGCTCAGCAGGCGCCCGCGCAGGAGAGTGGCCGTCATCGTGTCTGTTCTCCGGAGACCGCATTCTCGTACCAGGCGGTCAATAACTGGCGTTCCTCCGGCGTCACGCCGGTGAGGTTGCCGGGCGGCATGGCATGGCTGCGGCCCGCCTGCAAATAGATTTCGCGCGCCAGGCTGGCGATCGCCGCGTCGTTGTCGAGGATCACCCCTTTGGGTGCAGCCTGCAAACCCTCCCAGACGGGCTCTGCCGCATGGCACATGCTGCAGCGACTGGCGACCACGTCGCGCGCGGCGGGGAAATGCGCATTGGAGGCAAACTTCTCGAAGACCGGAGCCGGGGCTGCGGCCTGGGCCGTCTCGCCGGTCAAAACCTTCGGTTCCGTCGACAGCCACATGATGACGATGAAAAGCAGCGCGGTCGCAAGCCAGGTCCAGGTGGGTCGGCCCTTGCGGGCGTGGGTGGTGTTGAACCAGTGCCGGATGGTGACACCCATCAGGAAAACCAGCGCCGCGATGATCCAGTTGAAGGCGGTGGCGAAGGCCAGCGGATAGTGGTTCGACAGCATGAAGAAGATGACGGGCAGCGTCAGGTAGTTGTTGTGCAATGAACGCTGCTTGGCGATCACGCCGTATTTCGGATCGGGCGTGCGGCCGGCAATCAGGTCGGCGACGACGATCTTCTGGTTGGGGATGATGATGAAGAAGACGTTGGCCGACATGATGGTTGCGGTAAAGGCGCCGAGATGCAGGAAGGCGGCGCGGCCGGTGAAGACCTGCGTGTAGCCCCAGGCCATCGCCACGAGCAGCGCATAAAGTATGATCATCAGTCCCCAGGTGTTTTTCCCGAGCGGCGACTTGCAAAGCAGATCGTAGAGGATCCAGCCGAGCGCCAGCGAGGCAAGCGAGATCGCGACGGCTGTTGGCGCGGACACATCGAGCACGTGGCGGTCGATCAAAAAGAGTTCGGCGCCGCCGTAATAGACGAGGCAAAGCATGGCAAATCCGGAAAGCCAGGTGACATAGCTCTCCCATTTGAACCAGGTCAGGTGCTCCGGCATCGTCGCGGGCGCCACCAGATACTTCTGGATGTGATAGAAACCGCCGCCATGCACCTGCCATTCCTCGCCATAGGCGCCGAGCGGAAGGTGGGGGCGCTGCACGAGGCCGAGATCGAGAGCGATGAAATAGAACGACGAACCGATCCAGGCGATCGCCGTGACGACGTGCAGCCAGCGCACGGCAAAGGCGATCCACTCCCAGGCTATGGCGTATTCATACATGCGTTGCCCCTCTCAAGTCTCGTTGCGGGCACTCTGCGAAAAAATCGAGGGCGAGGGAAGGGGAGCTTTGGCGGGTTCCACCGTTGTCGCGTCAATCGACGAAGGTGGGAATTTCGGACCGCAGCCAGTTGCGAAACAGCTTGATCTTCGGAACGTTGCGGCGGCTCGCCGGATAGACGAGCCAGTAGGCCTTGCCATCGGTACAGGCGATGTCAAACGGCCGGTAGAGACGTCCGAGCGCGATCTCGGTGGCATAGAATTCCGGATTGAGCATGGCCACGCCGTGGCCGGCCATGACCGTGTCAGCCTCCAGCGTCTGCGTTCCCAGATAGGTGTACGGCCGGTCTCCGAGGTCGACATCGGGAACGCCGGCTTCGGCGAACCACTGGCCCCACCAGGGGTCGGTGGGATCGAAGATCGGCAGCTTCAGCAGGTCCGCCGGCTTATGGATGCCGCCGACACTTTCGGCGAGCCTGGGGCTGAGCATCGGCGTGAAGGTCAGTTCCATCATCCGGTGTTTGGCCAGCCCCGGCCAGTTGCCGTCGCCATAGCGGAGCGCGACGTCGACCGCTTCGCGTGAGAAATCGAGCAGGTGCTGGTCGGTCAGAAGGCGCACGGCGATCGTCGGATTCTGCAGGTGGAAGGAGCCCAGATGCGGCGCCAGCCACTTCGAGGAGAACGTGTAGGTCGAACTGATCACCAGCGTGCCCTCGGCATCGTTCTGAATGGAGGCGAAGGCATCGCTGAGGATGCCGAACGCTTCGGCGACCTTCGGCGCGAGGCGCTGGCCGATCTCCGTCAGCACGATCTGGCGCGGGCGGCGCAGGAACAGCGGCTCGCCGAGCAGGTCCTCCAAGAGCTTGATCTGGTAGCTGACGGCTGTCTGCGTCATGCCGAGTTCTTCGCCGGCTCTTGTAAAACTGCCGTGGCGGGCGGCGGCGTCGAAGACGCGCATCGCGTTCAGCGGGAATTGCCGCGCCAGTTTCATGGATAAGCTCTCTTGATGCGTCCAGTCGGAGGTTCGATTGGAATTCGAGCACGTCGCGACGCAAACTGCAAGCAAGTTCAACATTCATCCATGAGGTGTCATTATGGCTTGCCAGGATTCAGACCGTGCTTCTCACACGCTTCCAACGCCGTTCAATTGGTGGGTCGGCACCCTTGTCGATGCGCTCCTCCCGCCCATGGGACGTCGCTTGCCCCGGCTCGACGTCAATGCACTGCCGGACCATCTGAAGCGGGATCTCGGGTTTCTCGATGGCCGCGTGTCAAGGAAGGGATGTGATTTTTGAGTCCTGAGCGCACGGCAGCATATGATGCCGTGCGCTTATCGCACCTTCGATCGGTCAGAGGTGCTTTAGTCGCTCCACCGCCATCAAAACCCGCTCGGGCGTTGCCGGCGCATCGAGGCGCGGGCAGTGACGATAGTCAGCGATGCTTGCGACCGCCATCGAGAGCGCTTCCAGCACCGAGATCGCCAGCATGAACGGCGGTTCGCCGACCGCCTTGGAGCGGCCGATCGTCTGCTCGGCATTTTCCGACCACTCGGCCAGTTGCACGTTGAAGATCTTCGGCCGGTCGGAGGCGAGCGGGATCTTGTAGGTCGAAGGCGCATGCGTGCGCAGGCGCCCCTTGTCGTCCCACCACAGCTCTTCCGTCGTCAGCCAGCCCATGCCCTGGACGAAGGCGCCTTCGACTTGCCCCATGTCGATCGCCGGGTTCAGCGAGCGGCCGACGTCATGGAGGATGTCGACGCGGTCGACCTGGTATTCGCCCGTCAGCGTATCGATCGACACCTCCGAAACGGCGGCGCCGTAGGCGAAGTAGTAGAACGGCGAGCCGATGCCCTTGGCGCGATCCCAGTGGATCTTTGGCGTCTTGTAGAAGCCGGCGGCCGAAAGCTGGACGCGGGCGAGATAGGCCTGCCGGATGAAATCGGCAAACGGGATCAACGTCTCGCCGACGCGGACATGATGCGGCACGAAGGCGATCTCCTCCGGCGGCAGGTTCCACTTTTCCGCGGCAAAGGCGACGAGACGCTCCTTGATCTGGCGGGCCGCGTCGAAGGCGGCCATGCCGTTGAGGTCGGAGCCGGAGGACGCGGCCGTGGCCGAGGTGTTCGGCACCTTCGCCGTCGTCGTCGCGGTGATCTTCACCTGCGTGATGTCGACCTGGAAGGCATCCGCCAGCACCTGCGCCACCTTGGTGAACAGACCCTGGCCCATCTCCGTGCCGCCGTGGTTCAGGTGGATCGAGCCGTCCTGGTAGACATGCACCAGCGCACCCGCTTGATTGTACCAGGTGGCGGTGAAGGAAATGCCGAACTTGACCGGCGTCAGCGCGATCCCCTTGCGGATCACCCGGCTCTTCGCGTTGAAGTCGAGGATGGCCGCGCGGCGGGCCTGGTAGTCCGATGAGCGTTCCAGCTCGTCGACGATGCGGCCGACGATGTTGTCCTCGACCGGCTGATGATAGGGCGTCAGGCTGCGCGCCGAGCCCGCCTCGCCATAGAAATTGGCCTTGCGGATCGCCAGCGGGTCCTTGCCGAGCGCATAGGCAATTTCCTCGATGATCCTCTCGCCGCCGACCATGCCCTGCGGCCCGCCGAAACCGCGGAAGGCGGTGTTGGAGACGGTGTGGGTTTTCAGCGGCTGCGAGGTCAGTTGTACGTGCGGATAGAAATAGGCGTTGTCGGCGTGGAACAGCGCACGATCGGTGACCGGACCGGAGAGGTCGGAGGAAAAGCCGCAGCGGGCGGCATAGTTCGCCTTTACCGCGTGGATCCGGCCGTCGTCGTCGAAGCCGGCCTCGTAGGAGACGAGGAAGTCGTGCCGCTTGCCGGTCGCCGTCATGTCCTCGTCGCGGTCGGGCCGGAATTTTACCGGGCGCTTGAGCCTTTTGGCGGCAATGGCGGCAATGGCCGCAAACTGGTTCGATTGCGTTTCCTTGCCACCGAAGCCGCCGCCCATGCGGCGCACCTGGACGGTGACCGCGTTGGAGGGCACGCCGAGCGCATGGCCGACCATGTGCTGCACCTCACTCGGATGCTGGGTCGAGGACCAGACGGTGACCTCGTCGTCCTCGCCGGGGATGGCAAGCGCAATGTGACTTTCGAGATAGAAGTGATCCTGGCCACCGATCCGCATCTGCCCACCGAGGCGGCGGGGGGCGTTTGCCAGTGCCGTGTCGGCATCGCCGCGCGATAGCGTCAGCGGGTCGGTCACGAGTTGAGCGCCGTGCGCGAGGGTGTCGGTCACATCGGTCCAGTGCGGCAACTCGCGATATTCAATCTTCGCGAGCCGGGCGGCCCGGCGCGCGGCCTCGCGCGTGTTCGCGATCACCGCGAAGACCGGCTGGCCATGGAACTCGACCTTGCCCTCTGCCAGGACCGGCTCGTCGTGCCGGCCGGACGGGCTGATGTCATTGACGCCGGGCACATCTGCGCCGGTCATCACCCAGACGACGCCGGGGGCGGCGCGCACGGCGGAAAGGTCCATCGACACGATCTCGGCATGCGCCCTGTCGCTCATGCCAAGTGCCGCATGCAGCGTGCCCTCCGGCTCCGGCATGTCGTCGATGTAGTCGGCGGTGCCGGCCACGTGCTTGTGCGCCGAATCGTGCCGGAGCGGCGCGTGCATCGGCGCGGATATCGTCTTGCGGTCCTGGAAGGTGGCGCGATCCATCAGTGTTCGCCTCCGGTATTTTCGTTTGTCGTCCGTGGCGCGCCCCTCATCCGTCTGCCGGCACCTTCTCCCCGCAAGCGGGGCGAAGGAAGGTTGCCGCGCCCGCGCCAGTTCCCTCTCCCCGCTTGCGGGGAGAGGGTCAGGGTGAGGGGCCGGTCGCAATGCGGCCGTGATCGTTTCAGCGCAGCCGCCATCACGCCAACTCCTCGAAGCGTGCCAACCGTGCCGGTTCGCCGGACGATTCCAGGAGGAACCGGGTCAAGAGGTTCTTTGCCGCCAGCATGCGGTAGTCGGCGCTTGCGCGCCAGTCGGTGAGCGGGGTGTAGTCCGTCTCGAAGGCAAGGCGGGCAGCCGAGACGGTTTCTTCCGTCCACGGCCTGCCCTTCAGAAACGCTTCGACATGGCTTGCCCGTTTCGGTGTTCCGGCCATGCCGCCGAAACAGAACCGTGCCGCGCTGACGCGCCCATTTGCATCGAGCGCGATCCGGAAGGCGCCGCAGAGTGCCGAAATGTCCTCGTCGCGCCGCTTCGAAACCTTGTAGACGGCAAAATGCTCGCCCGCGGGCGGCGTGGGAACGAACAGGCTTTCGACGAACTCACCGGGGAGGCGGTCCTGCTTGCCGTAGGCGATGAAGAAGTCTTCGAGCGGCAATTCACGCCGGCCGGCGGTGGAGCGCAAGGTCAGCCGCGCGCCGAGCGCAATCAGCGGCGGCGGCGTGTCGCCGATTGGCGAGCCGTTGGCGATGTTGCCGCCGATCGTGCCCATGTTGCGGACCTGCTCGCCGCCGATGCGGCCGATCAGTGGCCGAAGGGCTGGCACGAGACCGGCCAATGCGTCGCAGGCCTGCGTATAGGTCACGCCGGCGCCGATCGTCAGTCCCTCGGGGCTGAGGGAGATCGTCTGCAACTCGGGCAGGTGATTGATGAAGACGACCGGATCGAGGTCGCGCATCTGCTTGGTTACCCACAGACCGACATCGGTGGAGCCGGCAACCACCGTCGCTTTCGGTTCCTGCGCCAGCACCTCGGCCAGATCGTCGACGCAGGCGGGCACGATGACCCGGTCCCCCGGCGCGCCGAGCCGGATCGTCTCTTTCGGCGCCAGCGCGGCAAGCTTCTCCGTCACCTTTTCGCGCATGCGTTCGATCGGGTCGAAGACGGCACTGGGACGCGCTGCGGCCATCGCTTCGGCCGCCTTCACGATCGGCTCGTAGCCGGTGCAGCGACAGAGGTTGCCCTGCAGCGCCCGTTCGATCTCCGGCCGACCGGGCCGGTCGTCGGCCAGCCACAGCCCGTAGAGCGACATGACGAAGCCGGGTGTGCAGAAACCGCATTGCGAGCCGTGGTGATCCACCAGCGCCTGCTGCACCGGATGCAGCGCGCCGTCGGCGGAGGCGAGATGCTCGACGGTGACGACATGGGTCGCATTCATCGAGCCCAGCAGCCTGATGCAGGCGTTGACGCTTTCATAAACGAGCGCCCCGTCGAGCAGCCGGCCGACCAGCACCGTGCAGGCGCCGCAATCGCCTTCGGCGCAGCCCTCCTTGGTTCCCGTCAGCCGGCGATGCAGCCGCAGCCAGTCGAGCAGCGTGCGCGTCGCCGGAACGTCGGCAAGCGCGATTTCCTCATCATTGAGAACGAAACGGATGGTGTTGGACTGAATTTCCATGAAATCTGATCTCGCGTAGCTACTGCGCCGTCCAGCCGCCGTCGATGGAGATGTGTGTGCCGGTGATCGAGCGGGCGGCGTCGCTGGCCAGGAACAAGGTGGTCGACGCCACTTCCTCCACGGACACGAATTCCTTGGTCGGCTGGAATTTCAGCATGACGTCCGACTTGACCTGCGCCTCGCTGATGCCGCGCGCGCGTGCCGTGTCGGGGATCTGCTTTTCGACAAGCGGCGTCAGCACGTAGCCGGGGCAGATGGCGTTGACGGTGATGCCGTTTTCGGCGACTTCCAGCGCGACGCTCTTGGTCAAGCCCATGATACCATGTTTGGCCGCCACATAGGCCGCCTTGAACGGCGAGGCGATAAGCCCGTGGGCCGAGGCGATGTTGATGACGCGGCCCCAGCCTTTCGCCTTCATGCCGGGGATCGCCGCGCGGATCGTGTGGAACGAGCTCGACAGGTTGATCGCGATGATCTGGTCCCACTTCTCGACCGGAAAATCCTCGATCTTCTCGACGTGCTGGATGCCGGCATTGTTGACCAGGATGTCGACGCCGCCGAATTCGGAGGCGGCAACCGCCATCAGGTCGGCGATCTCGGCGGGTCTGGTCATGTCGGCCGGATGGAAGATCACCTTGCCGGCGCCGAGGCCTTCGAGCCGCTCGCGAAGGGCTTCCACTTCCGTCAGGCTGCCCAGGCCGTTGATGACGACATTGGTCCCGCTCTTTGCAAAGGCGGTGGCGATGGCCAGGCCGATGCCGCTGGTGGAGCCGGTGACGACGGCTGTTTTCATGTCTGCTTCTCCCATTTCTATCCAGCAGCCTTCGCGGTAGCCTACGCGCAAAGACTGGACGGTTGCAATCGGCTATTCGGCCTCAAACATGCCATTAGTTGTGAGTCCTGATTTGCGCTTTACTTTCTTTTGGCATTCGTTTTGATGTCATGCTGAAGAAATCCGAAGGGCCGTCGGGAGCGGCCGTCGACGCTGGGAGGATTATATGGGCGGCCACATACTCGCGATCGACCAGGGAACGACATCGAGCCGGGCGATCGTCTTCGACGACAGCCAGAAGGTCGTGGGTGTCGGACAGCGCGAGTTTGCTCAGCATTTCCCCCGTTCCGGCTGGGTCGAGCACAATCCCGAGGACATCTGGGAAAGCGTGATCTGGTCGGCGCGCGTGGCGCTCGAACAAGCCGGGATCGGTGCCGCCGACCTCGCCGGCATCGGCATCACCAACCAGCGGGAGACCGTGGTGGTCTGGGAGCGCGACAGCGGCCGATCGATCCACAACGCAATCGTCTGGCAGGACCGGCGGACCGCAAGCCATTGCGAAGACCTGAAGAAACAGGGGCTCGAAGAGATCTTTACCGCGAAGACCGGGCTGCTCCTCGATCCCTACTTTTCCGGCACGAAGCTCGCCTGGATCCTCGATAACGTCGAAGGGGCCCGGGCGCGGGCCGCGCGCGGCGAACTGTGCTTCGGCACCGTCGACACGTTCCTGATCTGGCGGTTGACCGGCGGCAGGGCCTTTCGGACCGACGCGACCAATGCCAGCCGCACGCTGATGTACAACATCGCGACCGATGGCTGGGACGACGAACTCCTCGATATCCTGAAGGTGCCGAAGGCCGTCTTGCCGGAGGTGCTCGACTGCGCGGCCGATTTCGGCGTCACCGTAAGGGAGCATCTCGGCGCCGCGGTGCCTATCCTCGGCGTGGCCGGCGACCAGCAGGCGGCGACGATCGGCCAGGCCTGCTTCGAGCCCGGCATGATGAAATCCACGTACGGTACTGGCTGCTTTGCGCTTTTGAACACCGGCGCGGACATGGTGCGCTCGAAGAACCGGCTGCTGACGACGATCGCCTACCGGCTGAACGGCGAGACCATATATGCCCTCGAAGGCTCGATCTTCATCGCCGGCGCGGCCGTCCAATGGCTGCGCGACGGGTTGAAATTGATAGGTGCGGCTCCCGAGGCCAGCGAACTCGCGGCGAAGGCCGACCCGATGCAGGAGGTCTACCTGGTGCCTGCCTTCACCGGCCTCGGCGCGCCGCATTGGGATGCGGAGGCGCGCGCGGCGATCTACGGCATGACCCGCAACACCGGCCCGGCCGAGTTCGCCCGCGCGGCCCTGGAAGCCGTCTGCTACCAGACGCGCGACCTGCTGGACGCCATGCATGGCGACTGGAAGAACGGCGGCAGTGAGACCGTCTTGCGCGTCGATGGCGGCATGGTCGCTTCCGACTGGACGATGCAGCGGCTCGCCGACATTCTCCATGCCCCCGTCGATCGTCCGACGATCCTGGAGACGACGGCGCTCGGCGCTGCCTGGCTGGCCGGGCACCGCGCCGGGGTGTGGCCGGACAAGGCGGGGTTTGCGAAATCCTGGGCGCGCGACCGGCGGTTCGAGCCGAAGATGGACGAGAAGGCGCGCGCCGCCAAGATCGCCGGCTGGCGGGACGCGGTGCGGCGGACGTTGAGCGCGGGGTAGGGGACGAGCTCCCGTCCTGGAAAGACCGGTCAGCAATTCGGCCAGTAGGTCCAGACATTAGCTGCCAACGGATTTGACGCACTTTTGCCTGAGCAGAGACCGAAGGGGCCGACAATCCGGAACCAGTGGGCTCTTCTGGACCTCGCTTGCAAATGCTATGAGCGTCGGCCATGCACCCATCCCCGACCCCTGTTGCAGGCCGATCCTGCGGAACCTGCACGCTCTGTTGCCGGCTGCCCGAAATCGACCTCTTCGATAAACCCGCGAATGCCTGGTGCCGGCATTGTGTCGAGGGCAAGGGCTGTTCGATCTATGCGGATCGGCCTTCGGTCTGCCGGGATTTTCTCTGTCTCTGGATGACTGACGAAGGGCTCGCGGAAGCGTGGGAGCCATCTCGCTCGCACATGATGATCTACCGGCAGGGGCCTCAGATTACGGTGCTCGTCGACCCTGACCATCCCGACATCTGGCGGAGTGAGCCATACCATCCCCAATTGCGAGCGTGGGCCAATGAGGCCGAGCCCACCGGCGGCTATGTCATCGTTTTCTCGCCGGACGACGTGGTCAAGATCTGATCCAGCAGCGCCTTCTGTCAAAAATCAAAAATAATCCGGTGCGCCCCGTCGGCATCGGCGCTACTCCTACGTCTTTCCAATGACGGGAGGGATCGATGCTTTACGCCGTGCTTTGCTACAATTCCGAGGAAGCCGTCTCTGCCTGGAGCAAGGACGAGGAGGACAAGGTGATGTCCGACCTCGCCGCAGTGGAGAAGAAGTACGCCGCCGCCGGCAAGCTTGGACCAGTGGCGCGGCTGATGCCGACGACGGCGGCGACGACGCTGCGCAAGGCGCCCGGCGAAAGCGTGGTCATCGACGGTCCGTTTGCCGAGACGAAGGAACAGTTCCTCGGTTTCTTCCTTGTCGACATGGAGACGCTCGACGAGGCGATCGCGTTTGCCAAGGAACTCGCTGTCGCCAATCCCGGCGTCGGAGCCTATGAGATCCGGCCGCTGCGGGTCTTCAAACCGGGTGGAGCACTGAAACCGCTGTGAGCGAACTTGGCTGGATCGACCTCGCCCTGACCTCCGCCCGTCCGCAGGCGATGGGCGCGCTGCTGCGCTATTTCCGCGATCTCGACCTTGCCGAGGAGGCGTTCCAGGAGGCCTGTCTGCGGGCGGTCCGAACATGGCCCGAGAAGGGGCCGCCGCGCGATCCGGTTGCCTGGCTGATCCTGGTCGGGCGCAACAGCGGCATCGACCATTTGCGCAAGCGCGCCAGACAGCAGCCGCTGCCGCCCGAGGAGATGCTGTCCGATCTCGACGATGCCGAGAGCGATCTCGCCGAGCGGCTGGACGGCTCGCATTATCGCGACGACATCCTGCGGCTTTTGTTCGTCTGTTGCCATCCCGACCTGCCGGCGACGCAGCAGATCGCATTGGCGCTGCGCATCGTTTCGGGCCTGTCGGTGCGCCAGATCGCCCGCGCCTTCCTCGTTTCGGAAGCGGCGATGGAACAGCGCATCACGCGGGCGAAGGCGAAGATCGCCGCGGCCGGTGTGCCGTTCGAGACGCCGGATTCGGTTTCGCGCGCCGAACGTCTCGGCGCCGTCGCGTCGATGCTCTACCTCGTCTTCAATGAAGGTTATTCGGCGGGCGAGACCGGACGTGCAGACAAGCCTTTCTGTGAGGAGGCGATCCGGCTGGCCCGGCTGCTGTTGCGGCTTTTTCCCTCCGAACCGGAAATCATAGGCCTGACCGCCCTGCTTCTCTTGCAGCATTCCCGCCTCAAGGCGCGCTTCGACGCGAATGGCCAGATCGTGCTGCTGGAGGACCAGGACCGCAGCCTGTGGGATGGCCGAATGATCCGCGAGGCACTTGCTCTGCTCGACAAGGCGATCCGGCACCGTACGCCCGGCCCGTTTCAGGTCCAGGCGGCGATTGCCGCTCTTCATGCGCGCGCGGCGCGGGCCGAAGACACGGACTGGACCGAGATCGACCTGCTTTACCAGTCGCTCGAACGCCTCCAGCCTTCGCCTGTGGTGACGCTCAATCGCGCGGTGGCGGTGTCCAGGCTGCAAGGACCGGAGGCCGCGCTGGCGCTGATTGCGCCGCTGGAGGAACGCCTCGACGGCTATTTCTATTTCCACGGCCTGAAGGGCGGATTGTTGAAGCAACTCGGCAGGGGGCGCGAGGCGCACGAGGCGTTCGAGCGGGCAATCGCGCTGGCGACGACGCCGGCCGAGGCGGCGCATATCCGCCAGCATCTCGATTGCCTGACGGGCGACATAGCGGCGGGCGCATCGTAATTTTCTGGCGACGATGTCGGATGGCCGATGTGCCGCTCGTCCTTGCCGCGAACCATGCAACCGAAAACGAAACGAGGAACCGACCATGGATCAGACTGCCGAGACCATGCCCGCAAACGAACGCGAACTGGTGCTGACCCGCATCCTGAACGCCACGCCCGCCCAGCTCTTCAAGGCGTGGACGACGCCGGAGCTGATGACGCAGTGGTTTGCGCCGAAGCCCTACGAGACGCCTGTCGTCGAGATCGAGCCGCGCGACGGCGGCAAGTTCCGCACGGTCATGCGCGGGCCGAACGACTTCCACATGGATTCGACCGGCGTGCTGCTGAAGGTCGAGAAGGACAGGCGCCTGATCTTCACCGACGCGTTCGGGCCGGACTGGAAACCGACCGAGAAGGCGTTCTTCGCTGCCGAAATCCTCTTCGAGGATGCCGGCAACGGCAAGACCCGCTACACCGCGATCGCCCGCCACTGGACCGCGGAAGACTGCCAGGCGCACGAGAAGATGGGCTTCCACGAGGGATGGGGCAAGGTCGCCGAGCAGTTGGAGGTGGTGGCTTCGAAACTCTGATGAGCTAAGAGGGGGGTGAGGACTGCCGCCCAACGGGGCGAAGACCAACCCATCCAGCCGTAATCCCGGCCTTGAGCCGGGATCCAGCCGCGTCTGCTCCGCAAAGTGTTTTGCGCGCAAGGAATTTGTGCGCGCTGGATGCCGGATCAAGTCCGGCATGACGGACATTTTTTCGGCCGCCAGACGCCAATGGTGGTCTACTGATCCGCAGGCGGAAACTCTACGTCCAGATGCCGAAACGCTGCTGCATGTAGGCGAGGCTTCGCCGGTTTGCATCCTTGCGGTTGAAGCCCCCGATGGTCGAGCGATAGAGTGATGCGATGTCGTGCGCGGCCGTCGTCGCCGGTTCCTCGATGCCGGCCGGCAGCCAGATGGGGATGCCTTTCCAGGCCAGGAGCCCCGAAAGCCATATGTCGTCGACGGTCCAGACCTCGTCGGGAATTGTGTAGGCGGTGTCGTCGAAGAAGTCGGGGCGCACGACGACGCCGCCGAGCCCTTGCAAGATATCGACATAGCCGGCCTTGGCGATCGGGCGACGCATGGGCTTCGGCCGGTCGAGGCGAAAGACGCTCGAGGCGAGCTTGTGCTGGATCCGGCGCATCCGAAGCTTCAGGTCGAGCTTGGAGGTGCGTTCGGCCTTCGGTTGGAACGGCCCCGGCTTGCCCCTGCCGACTGGCACGTGCTTTCCGTTAAGTGCCACGCATTCACCGGGACGCGCTTCCTGCGCCGCAAGGAGATCGCCGGCCCAGGTCGGGGAAAAGACCTTGTCGTCGTCGCAAAACAGGATCTGCGCCGGCCGCCCGCGCAGTCCTCGCGCGGCAAAGAGCACCTTTGACGCTGGCCCCAGATCCTCATCGGTCCGGACGATGGTGACGCCCTCGGGGACCTCCGGGACATGGCCGTCATAGTCCGGAAACCGGCGGTAGCGATAAGGTACATAAAGCCGGATTTCGTCGACCGGCCCGCGCTGCCGGACGAGACTGTCCAGCGTCGGTCCCAACGAGCCGAAGCGCGGCGGGATGGTGGAAAGCGAGACGATGCGCACGACAGCCCCCCGCGAAGAACGGTCTGGCGATAGAAACAACCATTTGCAGCTTATTTTGGAGGCACTTTCGCTCGTGGAGCGCTTCAGGAACGGATTGTTTCCTAGTTCCGCCCTTTCCAGCGCCCGTTTGCGCCCATATCTCTAGCGCAATCGACAATCCGGAGCGCATCCATGGAACTTGGCCTTCACACCTTTGCCGACGTAGATCCCGCAGCCGCCGACAGGGGGAGGGAAGGCGAACGCCGGCTGCGGCAGCTTCTCGAGGAGATCGAGCTTGCCGATCAGGTGGGGCTCGATGTGTTCGGTCTCGGCGAGCATCACCGGCCGGACTATGCCGCTTCGGCACCGCCCGTCATCCTCGCCGCGGCCGCCGCGCGCACGAAGCGGATCCGGCTTTCCAGTTCCGTCACCGTGCTGTCTTCGGACGATCCGGTGCGCGTGTTCCAGCAGTTTGCCACGCTCGACCTTCTGTCGGGCGGGCGGGCGGAGATCATGGCGGGCCGCGGTTCCTTCATCGAATCCTTCCCGTTGTTCGGTTACGATCTGAAGGACTACGACCAGTTGTTCGAGGAAAAGCTCGACCTGCTTCTGGCGATCAACGACAATGAGAAGGTGACCTGGCGCGGCGAGTTGCGCGCTCCGATTCCGGGGCTGGGCGTCTATCCACGGCCGTTGCATGGCAAGCTGCCGATCTGGATCGCGGTCGGCGGCACGCCGCAATCGGTCGCCCGCGCCGGCGCCTACGGTCTGCCTTTGGCATTAGCGATCATCGGTGGCACGCCCGCGCGCTACGCGCCGCTTTTCGATCTCTATCGCGAGGCCGCAAGCCGCGCCGGGCAGGACGCCTCGAAGTTGAAGACGAGCATCAACGTGCACGGCTTCATCGCCGACACGTTCGAGGGCGCGGCGGACCAGTTCTACGGACCGCAGTCGACGGTGATGAACCGGATCGGTGCCGAACGCGGCTGGGGGCCGACGAGCCGGGCGCAGTTCGATCTCGCAACCGGACCCGAGGGGCATCTCTTTCTCGGCGATCCGGAGACGGTGGCAAACAAGATCGTCGCGCATCACAGGATTTTCCGCAACGACCGGTTCGTGCTGCAGATGGCGATCGGGATGATGCCGCATGACCAGCTCCTGCGCGGGATCGAGCTTTACGGCACCAAGGTGTCGCCGCTGGTGCGCAAGGCGTTGGCCGGGGACGCAGCCGGCAATGCCGCGGGCTGAGCAAATGGCATTCTGGGTCGGCCCATGATAAGCACCCTGCCGAAAGCGAGACGAGATGACCTTGAACAATGATGACGATCTGCGCGGCATGCAGGCGATCGGCCGCCTTTGCGGCAATGTGCTCCAGCACATGGGCGCTTCCATCCGACCGGGCATGACGACGGCGGAGCTGGACCTGATCGGTCGGCGCATGCTGGAACAGGCCGGCGCCCGCTCGGCGCCGGAGACCTGCTACAAATTTCCCGGTGCGACCTGCATCAGCGTCAACGAGGAAATCGCCCACGGCATTCCCGGTGACCGGGTCATCGCCGAGGGTGACCTCGTCAACATCGACGTCTCGGCCGAACTCGACGGTTACTTCGCCGATACGGGCGCCTCGTTCACCGTCGGCCGCGTCGCGCCGAATGTCGATCGTCTCTGCCGAGACGGCAAGCGTGCCATGTGGGTCGGGCTGAAGGCGGTCAAGGCGGGCGGGCCGTTGTCGACGATCGGCAACGCGATCGGCGCCTTCGCCCGCAAGAACCGCTACACGCTGGTGAGCAATCTGGCGAGCCACGGCGTCGGCCGCTCCCTGCACGAGGAACCCTCGGAGATCGCCACCTGGCCGGATCCGCACGAGAAGCGGATGATGACCGACGGCCTCGTCTTCACCGTCGAGCCGTTCCTGTCGCTGGGCGCGAACTGGGCGGAAAACGGGGACGACGACTGGACGCTCTACAGCGAACCGCGCGCGCCGACGGTGCAGTTCGAGCACACCGTCGTGGCGACGAAGAACGGCCCGTTGATCCTGACGCTGCCCGGCTAGAACCCGCGGGCCGGCCACCGTTCAAGAAGAATTGGGCAACCCTTCAGAAATTGTCGTTTGCACGGGCCGTGCTGCACTGCAATAACCTGTCGCCATGCTGCACGTCTCCAAACCGTCCGTCGCCCATCCGCTGCCCGTCGCACTTGCCGGTGCGGTAACACTCGCTGCCGTCATGGGGTTCGGGCGGTTCTTCTACACGCCGGTGCTGCCGGCGATGATGGCGGACCTCCACCTCGACCCGGCCCAGAGCGGTCTGATCGCCGCTGCCAACTTCGCCGGCTACCTCGCCGGCGCCATACTCGCCGGCTATGGCTGGGCGGCAGGGCACGAGCGGCGGCTTGCGCTTTTGGCACTGGCCGCGAATGCCGCCCTGCTTGCCGTCATGGGCTTTGCCAGCACCTTGCCGGCCTTCGTTATCATCCGCTTCCTTGCCGGACTGGCCAGCGCCTTCGGGCTGGTGTTCACGTCCGGCATCGTGCTTTCCCACGGGCTTGCGGCCGGCGACACACGCGTTCCCGTCATCCACTTCTCCGGCGTCGGGGCCGGAATAGCGCTCTCGTCGTTGCTGGTGATGGAACTGTCCTCGTTCGAGCATGGCGGTTTCGCCGCCTGGCGGCCGGACTGGATCGTTGCGGCAATTTTCACCAGCCTTGCGCTCGTGGCGGTGAGCCTGCTCCTGCCGCGAACCGGCGCCGGGGTGTCGGCCCGGCCAGAGCCGGCGCTTTGCTGGACCCGTCCGCTGGCTGCGCTGGCATTGAGCTACGGCCTGTTCGGTATCGGCTATGTCGTGACCGCAACGTTCATCGTCGCAATCGTCCGCGACGGCGGGGCCGATCCGTTGCTCGAAGCACTGACCTGGTTCGTCACCGGATTGACGGCGGCGGTCTCGCTCGCCTTGTGGAAGTGGCCGCAGCGCAGGCTTGGCCTGCTGGGCGGGTATCGGGCCGCCCTCCTGCTGGAAGCGCTGGGGGTTGCCGCCACTGTAATCCTGCCGATGCCGGTATCGGTTCTGGTGGGCGGCGTGCTGCTCGGCGCGACCTTCATGGTCATTACGGCCTACGGGCTGCAACTCTGCCGCGCCATGGCGCCGGAAAGTCCGCGCCGGTCCCTGGCGACGATGACCGCGGCCTTCGGCGTCGGGCAGATCGTCGGGCCACTGGCCGCCGGATGGCTCGCCGCAGAAAGCGGCAGCTACGGACTTCCGAGCCTGATGGCGGCTGCAATCCTGACGGTTGCGGCACTCGTTACGCTGCTCGCGAAAGGCGAGGGTTCGATTAAATCTCGGTAATGGACAGTGCCGCCGATTGTTGCCGTTGGTAAACTGCTCTAGTTTCCAGCCAAATCGGAGCGCATGAGCCGTTCCTGTACAGAGAGACGATCACCTTGTTTCATTCCTTCTTCCCCGAGCCGAAAAAGTTCTTCTTGTCGGCGCTTCTTTGGACGGCCGTGACGGTGGCCTTCTGGTATCTATTCGGCGACAGCCTGGGCACCGCGCTTGGCCTGCCGCCTTTGGCGGAGGGGCAGCAGCCGCCGATCGGCCTCGGTCACTTCTTCACCACGGCCTCGATCTGGTTCTACATCTACTTCCTCGCCGCGATGGCGATATTCTGCGCCTTCTGGCAGGTCTACGCCGCGGACCATCCCTGGCGGACGTGGTCAGTGTGGGGGTCGGCGTTCATCATTTTCACCGTCTATTTTTCCGTCGATATCAGCGTGGCGCTGAACAACTGGCGACGTCCGACCTATGACCGCATCGTGGAGGCGTTGAAGGCTCCAAATACGGTCGGCTACGCGGAAATCTACGGATATGTCTTCACGTTCTTCCAGTTGGCGACGGTCTATATCGTTTCGGCGGTTCTGATCAGCTTCTTCACCAGCCATTATCTGTTCCGCTGGCGGACGGCGATGAACGATTTCTACTATTCGGTCTGGCCCAAGGTGCGCCACATCGAAGGCGCCTCGCAGCGTATCCAGGAAGATACGATGCGCTTTGCCACGACCGTCGAGGGCCTTGGCGTGCGCCTCGTCGATTCCTTCATGACGCTGATTGCCTTCCTGCCGGTCCTGCATGCGCTCTCTGCGAGCATCAAGGAGTTGCCGGTGGTCGGCGCCATTCCCTATCCGCTGGTGACGGCCGCGATCTTCTGGTCGCTGTTCGGCACCGTCATGCTCGCCATCGTCGGCGTCAAGTTGCCGGGACTGGAGTTCCGCAACCAGCGCGTCGAGGCGGCCTACCGCAAGGAACTCGTCTATGGCGAGGATCACGCGGACCGCGCCCAGCCTCTGACGATCCGCGAGCTCTTCGCCAACGTGCGGAAGAACTATTTCCGCCTCTACTTCCACTACATGTATTTCAACGTCGCTCGCTACTTCTACCTGCAGACGGACAACATTTTCCCGCTGTTCCTGCTGGTGCCCTCGGTCGTCGCCGCGACGATCACCTTCGGCCTGATGCAGCAGATCCAGGGCGCGTTCGCACAGGTTACGAGTTCGTTCCAGTACCTCGTCAATTCCTGGCCGACCGTGATCGAGCTGATCTCGATCTACAAGCGCCTGAAGGCCTTCGAGGCGGCGATCGACGCAAAGCCGCTGCCCGATATCGACGAGCAGTTCATCGCCGCCGGCGGCGTCGAGGAACTGGCCCGCTAAAGCATGTCGCGCAAAAGGTGCGCAGCGGTTTTGCGACAACGACACGCGATGAAACAATACCTAAAGCGCGGGAAGCGCGCGCTTTAGAAGCTCAGAGCCCTTCGGAGGCGGTCTTCTCCGTCTCCGAAGTCTTGACCAGCCTGTTCATTGCCTCGCGGTGGCTGACGCAGGCGACGTCGGGCTTGCCGCACACCTCGCTCAGAAAGCGGTCGAGCGCGCGCCAATAGGCGCCGGCGTTCATCTCGACGAAATGGAAACCAAGTTGCAGCGGGATGCGGTCGCCGGAATACTGCGTCTCGAATGCGGTGCGGTAGGCCGCGAGCGTCCGCTCTTCGTAAGCCGCGCTGTTGCCGGCGTCCTCCTTGCCGCGCGAGTGACGTACGTAGAGGTTGTAATCCATCGCCACCACCGGCTTGGCCGAGGGTCCCTCCGCGATCAGGGGCAGGGCGAAGCGAACAAGGTCGTCGCTTACCGCTGGAACTGCCGGCCCTTTCGAAACGGTACTGGCGTCATAGCGGAAACCGAAGTTTCGCAATGCCTTGCCCAGCGCCGGGCTCGATGACAGATAGGGCGCGCGAAAGCCGACGATCTCATTTTCGGCGAAATCCCTCCATTCGAGAGGCTCGCGCTCGGCGGCTCCGGCATTCTGCCAGGCATCGCGCAGCGTGTTGCGGAAAAAGTCGAACTCCTGCGCCCAGTCCTCGGCGCTCCACTTGGCACCGTCGAAATGGCCGCAGGCGTGATTGCCGATCTCGTGCCCCTCGCTGCGGGCGCGCCAGATCTGGTCGAGCCGTGCGACGACGTCGGCGTCGTCCGGCGCAAAGCCGACATTCGACTTGCCGCGCTTCTCGTGCGGCGCCTGGTAGCCCTTGCGGTTTTCCTTCGTCATCACGAAGGTGCAGGAAAGGAAATAGGTGAAGCTGGCCCCCGTGCGCTGCGCGATCGCCCGGCTTCGCTCCCACAGCGCGTTGTCGTGTGCGCCGTCGAACGAGACGATCACGAGCTGCTCCGGCTTGACGCCCGTTTGCTGCGCGTCGCTTGCAAGAACCGGAATGCTGGTGAGGGAAAGGGCAAGAAGGGAGGAAAGGCTTGGACGTATCATGACTACCGCGGCAATTTGCAAAGGGGCCTAATCCTTTGCGAATGCGGCAAAGCCATGTTCCCACTGGAAATTGCCTGTGGGGAACGCTATCCCATGGCCAGGGTTGCATCGGATCTCATGACGGAAGGCGGATTTCCATGACTTTGTTGGTTGCCGGTATCATTGTTTTCATCGCCACGCATCTGTTGCGCCCCTTTGCGCCCGACCTGCGGGCGCGAGCAATTGCCAGCCTCGGCAAGTCCGGATTCATGGCGGTCCATGGCATCGTCTCGCTGCTCAGCCTGGTGATGATGGCCTATGGTTTCGTCCTGGCGCGCGAGAACGGCGGCAGCGTCCTTTACCAGCCGCCCGTCTTCATGGGCCACATCACGCTGACGTTGATGCTGATTTCCTCCGTCTGCCTCGTCGCCGCCTTCCTGCCTGCCGGCTACATCCGTACGAAACTGAAGTTTCCAGCGCTGGCGGCGATCAAGCTCTGGGCATTCTCGCACTTGCTGGCGAACGGCGAGAGCTATTCGGTGCTGCTCTTTGGCGCGATGCTCGCCTGGGCGGTGATCCTGCGCATCACGCTGAAGAAGCGGATTGCCTCCGGGGAGGCGACGCTGCCGGTTTTTGTTTCGGTTACCTACGACCTCATCGCCATCGTGCTCGGCGTGGCGCTCTATGGTGTGATCGTGCTGAAGCTGCACGAGTGGCTGATCGGCGTCGCGCCCCTGGTGATGTGACCGGAAGGGCCGGAGGCTGAATTCGCCGCTGCCCCCTTACAACGCGTCAAAAATCGGGTAGAAGCGCGAAATCCGATCATTTGTGAAAGCCGGACCGAGAATGGCAAACCAAGACGACAGCTTTATCCGCGAGGTCAATGAGGAACTCCGCTCCGACCAGATGCGTGCCATCTGGCAGAAGTTCGGCCGTGTCCTGATCGGCGCGGCGGTCCTGCTCGTCCTCGGCACCATCGGCAAGGTGGGCTATGAGTACTGGCGGGAGACCGAAGCCTCCGCCGCCGGCGACCGGTTCCTTTCCGCCCTGACGCTGATCCGCGAGGATAAGAAGGAAGAAGGGCAGAAGGAACTCGCTGCCCTGGAAAAGGACGGCTTCGGTGCCTATCCGGTGCTGGCGCGCATGCGCTCCGCCTCGCTGCTGGCGGAGAACGGCGACACGGCCGGTGCGGTCGCGGCGTTTGCCGCAATCGCCAAGGACGGCTCCATCCCGCAGGCGCTGCGCGATGCCGCCCGCCTGCGTGCAGCCTATCTCCTGGTCGATAGCGGATCGTATGAGGACGTATCGGCCGAAGCCGAGCAATTGACGAACCCGGCCAGTGCGATGCGCCATTCCGCCCGCGAAGTGCTTGGCCTCTCCGCCTACAAGCACGGCGACTTCACGCGTGCGAAGGAGTGGTTCGAAGCGATCACCGGCGATGCGGAAAGTCCGCGTAACCTCGCCAACCGTGCGCAGATCATGCTGGACCTGATCGCCGCCAGCGGCAAGGCCTCCTGAAGCCGCGTGCGCGCGGCTCAATCGGAACGGAACAGGTCATGAGTTTCACCGTCGCCATTGTCGGGCGCCCCAATGTCGGCAAGTCCACGCTGTTCAACCGGCTGGTGGGCAAGAAGCTCGCCCTGGTCGATGACACGCCTGGCGTAACCCGCGATCGTCGTCCGGGCGAGGCCAGGCTCGTTGACCTGCGTTTCCGCGTCGTCGACACCGCCGGTCTCGAGGAGGCGGCACCCGAGACGCTGCAGGGGCGCATGCGGGCGCAGACGGAAGCGGCGATCGACGAGGCCGACCTGTCGCTGTTCGTCGTCGATGCCAAGACAGGGCTTACACCGGTCGATCAGGCGCTGGCGGAGATGCTGCGCCGGCACGGCAAGCCCGTCGTGCTTGTCGCCAACAAGTCCGAGGCGCGCGGCTCCGATGCCGGCTTCTACGACGCATTCACGCTCGGTCTTGGCGAACCGACGCCGATTTCCGCCGAGCACGGGCAGGGGATGCTCGATCTGCGCGATGCGATCGTCGCGGCCCTCGGCGAGGAGCGCGCCTTCCCGCGCAAGGACGATGAGGCCGTCACCAATGTCGACGTTCCCCAGGTCGCCGGCGATGGCTCGGACGAGGAGGAGCCGGCCTATGACGAGACGAAGCCGCTGCGGGTTGCCATCGTCGGCCGGCCGAACGCCGGAAAGTCGACGCTGATCAACCGCTTCCTCGGCGAAGACCGGCTGCTGACCGGCCCCGAGGCCGGCATCACCCGCGATTCCATTTCGGTCGAATGGCAGTGGCGTGGCCGCACCATCAAGATGTTCGACACCGCCGGCATGCGGCGCAAGTCGAAGGTGCAGGAGAAGCTGGAAAAGCTGTCGGTGGCCGACGGCCTGCGCGCCATCCGCTTTGCCGAAACGGTCGTCATCGTCTTCGACGCCACGATACCGTTTGAGAAGCAGGACCTGCAGATCGTCGATCTGGTGTTGCGCGAGGGACGTGCGGCCGTGCTCGCCTTCAACAAGTGGGACCTGATCGAGGACCCGCAGGCGGTGCTGGCCGACCTGCGCGAGAAGACCGAGCGGCTGCTGCCGCAGGCGCGCGGCATCCGCGCCGTGCCGATCTCCGGCCAGACCGGGCGCGGGCTGGACAAGCTGATGCAGGCGATCATCGACACGGACCGGGTCTGGAACCGCCGCATCTCGACGGCGCGGCTCAACCGCTGGCTCGAATCGCAGCAGGTTCAGCATCCGCCGCCGGCCGTTTCGGGGCGCCGGCTGAAGCTGAAATACATGACGCAGGTGAAGGCCCGACCGCCCGGCTTCATGATTTCCTGTACGCGGCCCGAGGCGCTGCCGGACTCCTATGTGCGCTATTTGACCAACGGCCTGCGCAACGACTTCGATCTGCCGGGCGTGCCGATCCGCATTCACTTCAAGGCCTCGGAGAATCCGTTCGAGCCGAAGAAGCGGAAGAGGTAGAGATGAAAAGATTGCACCGGCTCGCAAGGCCAGCCGGTGCAACTGCGGTAACGAAATGGTTCGCCCGTCATTCTCCGACGGATTGGATCACGGGGTGACGGTGAGCTTCGCAGCCATTCCTGCCTCGTAATGCCCTTTCAGATTGCAGAACAGCAGGTAGGTCCCGGCCTTCAGATCGGCGTCGAGCTTGCCGTCTGCGCCCGGCTTGAGGTCCTCGACTTCGCCGAGGCTCTCGAGGTCCGTTTCGTCGACTCGATGCTTGCTGGCGATCAGCGGGATCTTCTGGTCGCTGGATTGAAGCTTCACCAGGATCACCTCGTGCTCTTCGCTCATCGCATCGTTGTGGACCACGAGTGTTACGGGTCCGGCTGCAACACGCGTCTTGTCCAGCGTGAGGGCCATCGATCCGCCACCCTCACCGGTTGCGGTGACGTTGATGGTGTTGGCCGCTAAGAGGGGCGTTGCTGAGAGCGCCAGTGCGATTGCGGCAGCGTTGGCGGCAAGCATGCGCGTGAAACGAGGCATGGCATTTTCCTTCGGTTGAGGACGTTTGCGCAGCCTTTCTGCCGATCCTTCCTGACGGCAGCCTGAAAGAGCGGGGCGGCGCTACCTCTTCACCGGACAGGCCGGCAGCTTGTCGCGGGCGACAAGCGCGCCGTGATGCCGGATGACGGCTGCCGCCAGTTCCGCGGCGAAACGGGCGGAAGAGGCGGCGTCCGCGGTCAAGATATAACGGGCGAGGAAGCCGCCATTGAAGCTGTCGCCGGCGCCGGTCGCATCGATGACCAGCCCGACTGCCGCCGAGGCTACGTGGGTTTTCGCTTCGCCAAAGGCGACAGTGGCGCCGTTTGCGCCGTCCTTGACGACGACATCGGCAACGCCGAGCGCCTGGTAGCGTGCAATCGTCTCGTCGATCGAGGCGTCGCCGAAGTGGGCGGCCTCGTCATCGAAGCTCGGCATGACCAGCGTGGCGGCGCGGGCTCCGTCGCTGATCGTCGCACGCATCCGCTCGGCGCTGTCCCACAATTGCGGGCGGATGTTCGGATCAAAGGCGACGAGCTTGCCGGACGCCTTGGCGCGGCGCAGTTCGGCAAGGAGCGTGTCGACATCCTCCAACGGCAGGATGGCGAGCGTGATGCCGGAGAAGACAACGATCTCCGCCGCCTCGATCGCCTGGCGCAAGCGGTGCGGATCGCGCGCGAGGAGCTTTGCCGCGGAGACCGATCGCCAATAGGAGAAGCTGCGCTCGCCGTTGTGGAGGTGGATCATGTAGAGGCCCGGTGCGCCGCCTTCGATGCGGGCGATGTTGGCCGTGCCGATGCCATGCCCATCCATGAAGGCCAGCATCTCGTCGGAGATCGTATCGGTGCCAACGGCGGTCAAGTAATCGACCGACCAGTCGGATGGCAGGAACAGGCGGGCGTAGTAGGCGGCGTTGAAGGTATCGCCCGCGAAGCTTTTTCGCATCAGCCCGTCATCCGCCTGCATCAGTTCCACCATGCATTCGCCGATCGACAGCAGTCGCCTCGCCATTCTTGCCGCTCCTCAGTTGAGCCGGAACGAGGCGATGCCGTCTATGATGCCGCGGGGCACGGTGATGCCGGCGCTGCCTGCCCGCCATCGGGCAGTGGCGCGGGACTTCCCTGGAACATGCACGCCGTAGTCCCGGGAAAGGCGTTCCAGCTGTCTATCGAGGCGCTCTTCAAAATCGGCTGCGAGAAACTGCGGCGCAATCGCAAGGACGAATAGGCCGGCACCCGGGCTTTCGCTTCCGCTGCGGAAATCCGGTCCGTCGAGTGACCAGTTGGCGCCGGTCAGTCCCGCCGCCAGTATCTCCACCATCAACGCTATGTTGGCGCCGCGGCTGCCGCCAAAAGCGAGCAGCGCCCCCTTCAGCGCCGCGTTTGCGTCGGTTGTCGGGCGACCCGTAGAATCGAGCGCCCAGCCTTCTGGAATTGGCTCACCGCGCTCGGCCGCCTGCCTCACCTTGACGTAGGCGGTCGCGCTGGAGGACTGGTCAATGACAAGCGGCAGGCCGTTCGCGCGCGGCGCGGCAAAGGCAAGCGGATTGGTGCAGTAGACCGGCTTGGTGCTGCCGCCGCCCGCGATCAGGGCGGAGCCGTTCGTCGCTGCCAGCGCAACCAGGCCGGCATCGGCGAGCCGAGCCGCATACCAGCCAAGTTCGCCCGTGGTGAAGCTGTTCTGCGAGGCGTAGAGCGTCAGGCCGAAAGTGCTCGCCTTCATCACCAGCTCGTCAAAGGCGGTGTCGAAACCGAGCTGTGCGATACCGCCGTGACAATCGCATTTCACCAGGGCCGGTATCGGCGAGGTGATCAGCGGTTCGGCATGGCCGTCGATCCGGCCCGAGGCGAGCGCCTCGAGGTAATCCATCAGGTGGGCCAGGCCGAGTGCCGGCTTGCCGGCGGCTTCCGCGTCGACGGTCGCCTTCGCGAGCGAGCGCGCCAACGCCTCGCTTGCGCCGGCCCGCAAGAGCGCCGTGGAGGCCAGCACCGAGACTTCAGCCAGGGTCAGGACGACGGTGTGTTCAGGCATTTCAAGTCTCCCGCTGCCAAGCGGTTCCACCAGTTCGGTGCAGGGATTCGATTGCCGGCATCATCGGGTCCGTGCTGCCGCGCGTCAACCGCAAGACGCGCCCCGGCGGGCCGTGCGGGCTCGACAGCGTTCGGGTCCGATGCATCCGACCGTTTACCCGTTCAATCGTTCCCGCTACAGATTGTCGACGATCATGACCGGGGAACTCTCCATGACCACTTCGCAGACAATCGCCGCCGAATGGTGGCGCGGCTCCGTGATCTACCAGGTCTATCCGCGCTCCTTCCAGGACACGACCGGCGATGGCGTTGGCGATCTCAAAGGCGTGACGGAGCGGCTTGCCCATATCGCTTCGCTCGGTGCGGATGCGATCTGGCTGTCGCCTTTCTTCACCTCACCGATGGCGGACATGGGCTATGATGTTTCCAACTACTGCGACGTCGATCCCATGTTCGGGACGCTCGCGGATTTCGACGCGATGCTGAACGAGGCGCATCGGCTCGGGTTGAAGGTCATCATCGACCAGGTGATCTCGCACACGTCCGACCAGCATCCGTGGTTCAGGGAGAGTCGTTTCAGCCGCGACAACGCCAAGGCCGACTGGTACGTCTGGGCGGAGCCGAAGAAAGACGGTACGGCGCCGAACAACTGGCTCGCGGTCTTCGGCGGGCCGGCCTGGGAGTGGGACGGTGTGCGTCGGCAATACTACATGCACAATTTCCTGGGCTCGCAGCCTGACCTCAACTTTCACAACCCCGAGGTTCAAGCGGCGTTGCTGGAGGCGATGCGGTTCTGGCTTGATCGCGGCGTCGACGGCTTCCGGCTAGACACGGTGAACTACTATTTTCACGACGCGAAGCTGCGGGACAACCCTCCGCACGTGCCGGACCCGGAGGCCACCGGCTTCGACGCGCCGGAGAGCAATCCCTACGGCATGCAGGCGCACCTGCATGACAAGACGCAGCCGGAGAACATCGCCTTCCTGCAGCGGGTGCGGGCGCTGCTCGACCTATACCCGGATCGCACCTCGATCGGCGAGGTGGGGGACGGCGACCGGTCGCTGAAGACGGTGGCGGACTATACCAGCGGCGGCGACAAGCTGCACATGTGCTACACCTTCGACCTGCTCGGGCCGGACTTCACCGCCCAGCACATCCGCCGATGCGTGGAAAATTTCCAGAAGGCGGTCACGGACGGCTGGGTGTGCTGGGCCTTTTCCAACCACGATGTCGAGCGCCACGTCAGCCGCTTCATCGCGGCGCCGGAGGAACGCGACCCTGTCGCCAAGCTGGCGATCACGCTGCTTGCGACGCTGTGCGGCTCGATCTGCCTGTACCAGGGCGAGGAACTCGGCCTGCCGGAAGCGGAATTGGCCTTCCAGGATCTGCGCGACCCTTACGGCATCCGCTTCTGGCCGGCCTTCAAGGGGCGCGACGGATGCCGCACGCCGATGCCCTGGCAAGCGGGCGCCCCGCATGCGGAGTTTTCTGTTGGCACGCCCTGGCTACCGGTGCCCGAGGAGCACGCACGGCTTGCTGTCGATGCGCAAGAAGCGCTGGCGGGTTCGGTGCTGAACCACTATCGCCGGACGCTCGCCTTCCGCAAGGCGCATCCGGTCCTGCGCGACGGCGACATGACCTTCGTGAAATCGCACAAGGACATCCTTGCCTTCACCCGCGAGAAGGATGGGGAAAGTCTGCTTTTCGTCTTCAACCTGACGCGCAAGCCTGCTGCGTTCTCGCTAC
Source organism: Mycoplana ramosa (assembly GCF_041930185.1). NCBI lineage: Bacteria > Pseudomonadati > Pseudomonadota > Alphaproteobacteria > Hyphomicrobiales > Rhizobiaceae > Mycoplana > Mycoplana ramosa. Next base: position 214,500 of record NZ_JBHEEW010000009.1, read on the forward strand.
CGAAGGATATGGCGGACTGCGAAGCAGTGTCTCTGCCGGGTTTTGCCCCGGCACTGGACGGCGGCGTGGCCAAGCTCGGCCCGCTCGATGCATTTTGCGGCCGGCTGATGTGACTTGAGCCTCAGGCGGCCGGGCGTTTGCGAGCGGCGGGAAGCAGGTAGCGCAGTTATTTCACCAGTCGGTCGTAGTCTGCATGGCTGCCGATCCAGAACCAGATCAGGTCGTCTCCATCGCTGACCGCAAGCGCACGCCACGAAAGGCTGACGCGTACGGACCAAAAGCGGCCGACTTGCTTCAGATGCAAGGACGGATGCTTCGGTTCGGCTTTTAGAAGCTCAAAGTTCTGATCGGCCAGTTTTTGGACACGTGCGGGGAGAGTATTGTACGCGCGCCAGAATGAAGGGCTCGCGTGATGCTTCAAAGGCGGCTCGTTCGTCCGGCGCGGTGGTCTTTCAACGCCTTGTCTGCAAGGCGGTCCAGTGCCTGGCTGTTGCGCGCGTCATGCTCGAACTGCTGATCCCAGCGCGCCGCCTGCAGCTTCTCAAACCACAGCGCAAATGCCTCGAACTCTTCTGCTTCGAGTTCCGCCACGCTTTTCTCTATCTGCTCAAGCTTGGACATTCGGCAAACCTCCATCCCCTAGATACGCCGTCGTTAATGGCCTGCCAAGATGGCGCTCACCCGATCAGCGCGAACTGGTCGACATCCACCATGCCGCGATCCGATATTTTCAGATGCGGAATGACCGGAAGCGGCAGGAAGGCGAGTTGGAGGAAGGGTTCCTCCAGTGTCGCGCCCAGCGCGAAGGCAGCCTGTCGCAAGTGATGCAGCGTGTCGCGCACCGCCTCGTAGGGTTCGAGACTCATCAGGCCCGCGACCGGCAGCGCCATCTCGCCGGTGACCTTGCCGCTCTCGACGACGACGAAGCCGCCCCGGAGCTCGCCGAGGCGGTTTGCGGCCAGCGCCATGTCGTCCTCGTCGACGCCGACCACGCAGATGTTGTGGCTGTCGTGACCAACAGTCGAGGCGATCGCCCCCCTCTTGAGGCCAAAACCCTGGACGAAGCCGTTGGCGTGGTTGCCGTTCCTGCCGTGACGCTCGATGACGGCGACCTTGATGATGTCGCGGTCGAGGTCCACCGCCGTCTCGTTGCCCTTCGCCGGCAGCCGGTAACGCCGATGCTCGGTGATGATCTTGCCGGGCATCACACCGATCACCGGCATCTCGCCCTCGCTGACGGGGACGGCGAAGTGCGCGGCCTTCACGGGCCGCGCCTTGACGCTGTCGAGGCCGACCGGAGAAACGGGCTTGCGATTCGCGAAGAGAGCGTCGCTGACGCGACGCCCACCGGCAAACACCATCTCCGCGCGGCAGTCCTCCAGCGTGTCGATCACGACAAGATCGGCGCGCCAGCCGGGGGCGATCAGCCCGCGGTCCCGTAGGCCAAAAGCCTTGGCGGCAGAGATCGAGGCGGCGCGATAGACGGCGAGCGGTGCGCGACCATGAGCGATCGCGGTGCGGATCATGTGGTCGAGATGGCCCTGCTCGGCGATGTCGAGCGGATTGCGGTCGTCGGTGCAAAGCGCGATGAACGGCGACAACCGCTCGGTGAACAGCGGCAACAGCGCCAGCAGGTCCTTCGATACCGACCCTTCGCGGATCAGGATGTGCATGCCCTTGCGGATCTTTTCCAGCGCCTCGTCTGCGGTCGTGCACTCATGCTCGGTGCGGATGCCGGCGGCCAGATAGCCGTTCAGATCACGGCCGGACAGAAGCGGTGCATGGCCGTCGATATGCTCGCCCTGGAAAGCCTCCAGCTTCGCCATGCAGACCGGATCCTTGTGGATCACGCCTGGGAAATTCATGAACTCGGCGAGCCCGATCACCTTGGGATGATCGCGGAACGGCAGGAGCTTTTCAACGGGCAGGTCGGCGCCCGAGGTTTCCAGATGCGTCGCCGGCACGCAACTGGAGAGCTGTATGCGGATGTCCATGATCGTCTGCTCGGCAGAATCCAGGAAGAACCGAATTCCCTCAACGCCGAGCACGTTGGCGATCTCGTGCGGATCGCAGATCGCCGTCGTCACGCCGAGCGGCAGCACGCAGCGGTCGAACTCGTGCGGAGTGACGAGCGAGCTTTCGATGTGCAGGTGCGTGTCGATGAAGCCGGGCACGACGATGCGCCCGGAAATATCGATCGCCTCGCGCCCCTCGTAGCCCTCGCAGGTGCCGACGATGCGCTCGCCGCAGATGGCGATGTCGGAGGTCACCAGCTCGCCCGTGACGAGATCGAAGAACCGTCCGCCCTTCAGCACGATGTCGGCGGGGGCGCGGCCGGTGCCCTGGTCGATGAAGCGTTCGAGATGATGCATGGCGGGCTCCGATTCTGTGCTGAAGCCGAGTGTAGCTGCGCAGTGTTCGAGTAGATCACCTTCCCGGTGCGAGGCGGCTTCTTAGCTGCTGGTCAAACTATCGAAGCAACCGGCACCGTCAAGCCGGTCCAGAGGTGGCCGGCAAAAGAAGAAGGCGCCCGGCGGGGTATCCGTCGGGCGCCTCTTTGTGGCGGGTACATTCAAGCGTAGCGCCGCTGCCTGATATCTTGCGGTTGAGCGTCGCCGAAAATGCTGTCGATCGCTTCCAGCATCGTCAGGACGGCCTCCGACTTGCTGGAATAATAAATGGTCTGCGCGTCACGCCGCGTGGTGACGAGGTTCTGTGCTCGCAGTTTCGACAGATGCTGCGACAGCGCCGACTGGCTAAGGCCCACCCGCTGGGCCAAGGCGCCGACTGCGATTTCCCCGCGGACCAGTACTTTCAGGATGAGAAGCCGTTTCGGGTTGGCCATTGCGGAAAGAAAGTTGGTTGCAACTTCGGCCTGAGCCTGCTCGTCTTCGGTAAAAGGGTCCATTCACAACTCCGTCGGCGCAATCACTTAAAATATGTGCGGTTCCGTACTGTATGACTGTTAGCATATAAACAAAACCGCACACATCAAGTGGCAAGAAATGGGGGTAGGCTACCGTTTGGTCGCCCCAGGTCCTCAGCCTTCGGTGGACCGCGCCTTCTTCAAGAGGTCGGCAAGCACAATCCGAAGATCCGCTGAATTCTGCAATTCGCCTGCAAATTCAAGGCGTTCTAGCCTGTCTCCGGCGGAAAGATCCAAACCGGCGGCGTCGATTCCCGAGATGGACCAGTTTCCGTCTTTCGCATCACAGTAGAAGCGCGCGTAGATGCCCGCCGCCTCGGCGTGATCGGTATTCATGTGCTCGATGGCGTCCGCCTCTTGCAGTGCCAGCGCTTCGCGGGCGGGAGAGCGAATCAGCAAATCGTCCGCCGTCAGCACGTAGGCCTTGCCGAAGCCTCCGTTCAGGTTGGCGCGAAGCGGCACGAGCCGGAAAAAGGTGAAGTCGGGAAAATCGACGTAGAGCTTGGCCTTGGGATGGCGACGGACGAAACGCTCGCGCAGCCGAGCATGCTGCTCGCTGCCGCGATCGACTTCGCCGGCCTGGGTGATGATGGTCAGTCGCGGATGGGCGAGGGGGTCGCCCTTGCCAGGTTCCCCGGCCAGCAGCGACGCGCGCGGATCGCGGCGAAGGGCCTGGGTATGGACGGAGAGCGCCGAGACGAGGATGACCGGCGCGCCGTCAATGTCCAGACCGGTCAGAACCCGGCTGGCGTAGGGAACGCCCGTGTCCGGCTCCAGGACGGCCAGAGCAGCGCTGCGCGACGAACGCAGCAACACCCGGGCGAGCTTGCGGGCATCGTCGTCCGTATCACGCAAAACCTTCGGCGCGTCCTTCGGTTCTCCCGTCACGGCAATTCCTCGCATGACTGTCGTACCCGTCTGGAAACGGCGAACGGCTCCGAATGTCAAGCCGTCATGCCGGGATTGGACGCCTCAAAGGCGGGTGCGCGCTCCAGATCACTCGCGACGGCGATGCCGTGTCAGGCTTTCCACCACATTCTGGGCGTTGATCATGCCGACGATCGCACCGTTCTCGACCACGCCGATGCTGCCGGGCTGGCGCGCCATGGCATCGAGGATGTCGACCAGCGGCGTTTCCGGCCGGGCCGTGGCCGTGACGCCGACAGCGGGGCCGCTCAGGCCGGGGAGCATGACGTCGCCGGCCGTCAGCATGTTGATCGGGTTCATGTTCTGCACGAAGTCGGCGACATATTGATTGGCCGGGCTCTTCACGATGTCCGCCGGCGTGCCGCACTGGATGATGCGCCCGCCTTCCATGATGGCGATGCGGTTGCCGATGCGGAAGGCCTCGTCGAGATCGTGGCTGACGAAAATGATCGTCTTCTTCAGGCGCCGCTGGAATTCGAGCAGTTCGTCCTGCAGGCGCGTGCGGATCAAGGGATCCAGCGCGGAAAACGGCTCGTCCATCAAGAGGATCGGCGCGCCGGTGGCAAAGGCCCGCGCGAGACCGACGCGCTGCTGCATGCCGCCGGATAGCTCGTTGACCTTGCGGTTTGCCCATTGCGTCAGGTTGACGAGATGGAGCTGCTCCTCGACGCGTGCCTTGCGCTCGGCGTCCGGCATGCCTGCCAGTTCGAGTCCGAAGCCGACATTGTCCGCGACCGTACGCCAGGGCAGCAGGGCGAACTGCTGGAACACCATGGAAACCGTGTGCATGCGGAAGGCGCGCAGCGCCTTCGGGGAGCAGTCGTAGGGGTTGAGCGCGGTTCCCGAGGTCTTGACCTGGACCTCGCCGCGGACGACCGGGGCCAGGCCGTTGACAGCGCGCAGGAGCGTCGACTTGCCCGACCCGGACAGCCCCATCAGCACCAGGATCTCGCCCTCGTTGATCGTGAGCGAGGCGCCGGCGACGCCAACCACGAGGCCTGTCTCCTTGCCGATCTCGTCGCGGCTCTTGCCGGCATCGATCATGGCGAGGGCGCGCTCCGGCTTCTCCCCGAAGACAATGTCAACGTTGCGGAAAACGACGGTCTCGCTCATTTGCCTTCTCCTTCATCGGAGGTGCGGAAAAGGCGGTCGAGGATGATGGCGAGGATGACGATGCACAACCCGGCCTCGAAGCCCATCGAGATGTTCACGGAGTTCAAGGCGCGAACGACCGGCACGCCGAGCCCCCTGGCACCGACGAGTGCGGCAATGACCACCATCGACAGCGACAGCATGATCGTCTGTGTCAGGCCGGCCATGATCTGCGGCGTGGCGAAGGGGAGTTCGATCTTGCGTAGGACCTGCCTCGGTGTGGCGCCGAAGGCCTGCGCTGCCTCGACCAAAGAGGGCGGCGTCGAGATGATGCCGAGCCGGGTCAGGCGGATGGGCGCGGGAATGGCAAAGATCACCGTCGCGATCAGTCCCGGAACCATGCCGAGGCCAAACAGGATGAGCGCGGGGATGAGGTACACGAAGGTCGGGATCGTCTGCATCAGGTCGAGTACCGGACGCAACACCGTATAGAACCAGGGTCGGCGGGCGGCAGCGATACCGAGCGGAACGCCGACGAGCATGCTGACACTGGTCGCCGCCAGAACGAGGGCAAGCGTTTCGGTCGTTTCTTTCCAGTAGCCCTGGTTGACGATCAGAAGAAGGCCCAGGAAGGTGAACAGCGCCACACCGAATGACCGGCGAAGATACCAGCACAGCGCGGTGATCAACGTGATCAGCGCCAGCGCATAGGCGAACTTGCCCGCATCGCTGGTAAACGGCCCCTGCAACAGAAACAGGATGGCGTCGATGCCGCTCTGCAGCACCACCTTCAACATATCGAAAAGGCCCTTGCCGTTGGTGGTCAACCAGTTGACCGCCGTTTTCGCCCAGGGGCCGATGGGCAGTTTGATGTTCGTCAGCCAGTCCACGGGATTGCACCACCTTCCAAGGGTGTTGACACCTTTTCCGTGCGCCCATGCGACGCCTGCCTGAAGCAGTGGTCGCAAGAAGGGCGCGGCGGATCAGATAAAGACGATCAAGCGACAGCATGCCATCCTGATGCACGCCGAGAATGTCGCGATCAGAAGGGGCGGGAGGTTGCCCTGCCGCCCCCGCTCCGAGCCATCAAAGGCCCAGTGACGCCTTGACGGCGGCCAGACCGTCGCTGCCGTCCTTTGCCGTCACGCCAACCAGCCAGGGCTCGACCACCGACGGATTGGCCTTCAGCCACTCGGTTGCGGCCGTATCGGGCGCCTGACCGTCGTTGAGGATCTTGCCCATGATCTCGTTTTCCATCTGGAGCGAGAACTTGAGGTTCTTGAGGAATTGGCCGACGTTCGGGCACTCGGTCGTGTAGCCCTTGCGAACGTTGGTCAGCACGGTCGCGCCGCCGAAATTGGGCCCGAAGACGTCATCGCCACCGGAGAGATAGGTGAGCTTGAAATTGGCGTTCATCGGATGGGGTTCCCAGCCGAGGAAAACGATCGGCTTGCCGTCCTGCTCGGCGCGGGCGACCTCGGCGAGCATGCCCTGCTCGGACGACTCGACCACCTCGAAGCCTTTCAGGTCAAACGTTCCTTTCTCGACCATGTCGATGATCAGCCGGTTGCCGTCATTGCCGGGTTCGATGCCATAGATCTTGCCGTCGAGCGCGTCCTTGTGGGCGGCGATATCCTTGAAATCCTTGATGCCGAGTTCCACGCCCTTGGCATTGGTGGCCAGCGTATACTTGGCGCCTTCGAGGTTCTCGCGAACCGTCTCCACCGTGCCGGCGTCGCGGAACGGCTTGATGTCGTTTTCCATGGTCGGCATCCAGTTGCCGAGGAAAACGTCGATGTCGTTGTTGGCGAGCGACGTATAGGTCACCGGAACCGAGAGCACGGTCGTTTCGGTCTCGTAGCCGAGACCCTTCAGGACGGCCGATGCGGTTGCCGTGGTCGCGGTGATGTCGGTCCAGCCCACGTCGGAGAAGCGGACCTTGCCGCAGCTTTCGGGTTCTGCCGCCATTGCGCCGGACAGGCCGAATGCAAACAGCGAGACGGCCGCGAGGGCGGACATCCTAAAAGTTGAGTTGGATTTCATGTTTCCTGCTCCCCAAAACTTGTTCTGATGTGCAAGCCAAGCATCAAAAACGTCATTGTTCAAGCACTTTACCATGTTTGAACCGGTGACACGCGCCTAGATTATTTCACGCCGGTTCGCAATCACGCGCGAGAATGTCGCTGTCAACGGTGCACGTGGAATTCTGTGATTTTTGTCAGTTCGCCACTGGAAATCCCGCCTCGTCCGCGCCAGAACGAGGCTGGAGACCATCATGGCCAAGCTATACTTCCATTACGCGACAATGAACGCCGGAAAGTCGACGATGCTGCTGCAGGCATCGTACAACTACCAGGAGCGTGGCATGCGCACGGCGATTTTCATCGCCGCCCTGGACGACCGCGCCGGCAAGGGACGCATATCCTCACGCATCGGCCTGCAATCGGATGCCATCGCCTTCGATGGCGACGACGATCTCCATGCCATGGTCGAGGGGCTGAACGCCGACGGCACGGGCCCGATCGCCTGCGTGTTTGTGGATGAGGCCCAGTTCCTGACCGAGGGACAGGTGTGGCAGCTTGCCCGCATCGCCGACCGTCTCGGCATCCCCGTCATGGCCTATGGCCTGCGGACGGATTTTCAGGGTCGGCTGTTTCCCGGCTCCTACGCGTTGCTGGCCATTGCCGACGAACTGCGCGAGGTGCGCACCATCTGCCATTGCGGGCGCAAGGCGACCATGGTGGTTCGCCTGGATGACAAAGGCAAGGCCGTCAAGCAGGGCGCACAGGTCGAGGTGGGCGGGAATGAGAAATACGTCTCCTACTGCCGGCGTCACTGGGAAGAGACGATGCGCGGCGACTGAGCCACGGCGCAAGCTTTCAAATGTGCCCGAGCGCTCTGCGCTTCGCTTGCCGCATGTATTCCTCATGAAACCGTCTGCGGCTCTGACGCACATCCTTTACGCGCCGCTAACCAGACGACGCTTTGCCGCATCGCCTGCTGTGCAGATTTCGGTTTAACTGATTGCCGAGATTTGAACTGAAAGGAAACAACGTGAAATTCACTTTAGCTTCCGCCCTTTTCATCCTCGCAACCGCGTCCGCCGCTCATGCTGACGGGGACGCAACCGCGGGCAAGACTGTTTTCAAGAAGTGCATTGCCTGCCACGCCATCGATCCGGTCAACCGCGTCGGTCCGTCCCTCGGCGGCGTGATCGGCCGACCGGTGGCTTCGGTGGATGGGTTCAAATACTCCAAGGCGATGCAGGAGTTCGGCAAGGACAAGGTCTGGGACGAAGCGACCCTTACCCAATATCTTGCCGAGCCGCGGAAGGTGGTCAAGGGAACAACCATGGTATTCGTCGGCCTGAAGAAGCCGGAGGATATCGAAAACCTTCTCGCCTACCTCAAGGATCCGGCGGCAGCACAATAAGCGTTCCGCCGTCGCGCCAGCCGTGCCGGCGGTAATGCATGCCCGCAAAGGAAAAATACATGGCTACCGGGGCTTGCACGCTCCGTTCGGCTCCCCACATCATGGTTTCCGCGGCAACCAGGTGGTCGTTGCGAATGGCGACGGCACATCTGTCTGCCGCGATTAAGGGGAGCAGGTATGGCCACATTGCAGAACTTCGACGCGGAGATCGAAAAGACCCGCCAGGTCGTCGATCAGGTGCGCGGCAAGATGGAGCAGACCGGTGTCGTGCTCGACCAGTTCGCCAAGGCAGACACCAGGCTCGGTGACGTCAATTTCGACATCGAAAACGCCCGCATCCAGGACGTGCTCGCCCAGCAGAAGGTGATGGAGGCCAACATCGCCGACCTGATCATCGGGCTGGAGGACGCCACCAACGTCTTCGGCGCCGAGTTCGAGAGCATGAAGAGCTATACAGGGTACGAGAAGTTCATCGGCATCTTCTCCCGGCAGAAGATGCAGCGCATGCGCACCGACCGTGTCCGCAACATGTCGCTTGCCGGCAATCTGCAGGAATTGCTCGCCAAATCCGATACGATCGTCGGCATCCTCAAGGAACAGAAATCCATTCTCGACGGCCGCTACAAGACCTCCGAGGCGAGCCTCGTCCAGGTGATCGAGCGGCGCAAGCAGACGATGACCAATCTCGAGGCCACGCAGAAGCGCATCGAGGAACTGAATCCGCGTCTGCTCGACATCGAAAACCGCATCGCCGTCTCGACGGACCAGAAGACGCGCACGCAATTGGAAGGCGAGCGCTCGAAGCTTGCCACCGAATACAACGAGAAGCAGGCGAAGGAACAGGAACTTCTGGCCGAGAGCCAGACGCTCGAGCGCTACACCTCGATGTTCCAGACCTTCGTCGATTCGCTCAATAACCAGATCGCCGCTGTTGTTTGACACGAAGGACCGGAATTACCGGGAATATCTGGGATAAGGCGGGAACTGGCGCTAAAGCCCCGGAAAT